>JARRLM010000267.1:0-4136 GCA_037386985.1 Acidobacteriota bacterium
GTTTGTCGCGGAAGGCTATGTCGATATCAATCCGCGCGACGCCAGGGAACTGGGCGTCGAAGATGGGGATTATGTATGGATCGATTCGGATCCAAGCGACCGGCCTTTCCGGGGGTGGCGGGACAAACCGGAAGATTATGAATTTGCGCGCTTGCTCTGCCGGGCGCGTTATTACCCCGGGACTCCACTGGGAGTCACCCGGATGTGGTTCAATATGTACGGAGCGACTCCCGGATCCGTTGAGGGACAGCGTACGCGTACGGACGGGCTCTCCAAGAATCCCCGCACCGGCTACCAGTCGCTTTTCCGCTCTGGTTCCCATCAATCGGCCACCCGAGGGTGGCTCAAGCCGACCTGGATGACCGATTCACTCGTGCGCAAAAACGCCGTCGGCCAGGTGATTGGGAAAGGCTTTCAGGCGGATGTGCACTGCCCCACCGGAGCTCCGCGCGAAGCCATCGTCAAGATATCCAGGGCGGAACTCGGCGGTCTCGAAGGAAAAGGATTGTGGCGGCCCGCCTCGCTGGGATTCAGGCCGCGATACGAGAACAAGAGTATGAAACAGTACCTCGGGGGCAATTTTGTCTCCAAAAGGGATGAACGAGGAGGGAAGTCCTAATGGCGCGAGTCCACAACTGGCAGATCGGCCGCGAGATGTCCTACTGGTATCCGGAGTCCCGGCCCAAAAGACAGTTTGCGGCGGTCTTCGACATCAATAAATGTATCGCATGCCAGACATGCACGCTCGCATGTAAAACCACCTGGACATCCGGAAAAGGCCAGGAGTACATGCTCTGGAACAACGTTGAGTCGAAACCCTACGGTTTTTACCCTCTAGGATGGGATGTGCGGATCCTGGAAATGCTCGGTCCACAATCCTGGAACGGAGTTACATATCAGGGACGTACCGTCTTTGACGCAGCCAGGGCAGGAGAGCGCGTGCTGGGCTGGCTGCCGGAGGATTACGATTACTCGTATCCTAATGTTGGAGAAGACGACTGCACTGGAATCGTTGAAAATGGAGCTCATCTCAGCCTGCCCCATTCAATCTGGTTTTATTACCTTGCACGTATCTGCAATCACTGCACCTATCCTGCATGCCTTGCCGCCTGCCCGCGTGGTTCCATTTACAAACGCCCGGAAGACGGAATTGTACTGGTGGATCAGAGCCGCTGCCGAGGCTATCGGGAATGCATGAGAAGCTGCCCGTATAAAAAGGTCTTCTACAATCCGATGACCGGCACTTCCGAAAAGTGCATCGCCTGTTATCCCAAAATGGAAAAGAATGTGCAGCCGCAGTGTTTCGAAAGCTGCATCGGGAAAATTCGCCTGGCGGGATGGCTTTCCCGGCAGGACGAGGCCTCCGAGAGCAATCCCATAGACTATCTTGTGCACATCCGCCGGGTGGCGCTGCCGCTTTTCCCGCAACTCGGCCTGGAGCCGAATGTGTACTATATCCCTCCCATTCATGTGCCCATTAAGTTTCTTGAGCAGATGTTCGGTCCCGGCGCCGCGCAGGCCGTAAATATATATCGTGAGGCTTACAGGGATCCGGACCTGTGCAGCCTGCTGGCACTGTTCGGATCCTCGCATCGCAACATGACCCGCTGGAAGCGCCGGGGAGGGACGGTCTTGGGCATGGACGAAGCGGGGAATCGTATTGTGGAAGTGCCGGTCAAGGAACCGGTCCAGATAAGGAAGGCTTATGACAGTGCAATGGGTGTTACGCGCAGCAACACACCTTGACCTGTTCGGAGACACGAGGGGAGCTATCATGCGTCAAAGAAGCTGTTTTATTATAGTGTTTGTTTCCCTTCTGATTGCAACCGGATGCAGTAAAGGAGTGCCCGAATCGACCGTAGAGGTCGTTGCGTCCTTCCGTCAGACGCTGCCGCTGGAACCGGGAGATCCTGAATGGGACCGTACGCCGCTTCATGTGGAGCCATTGCTGCTTCAGGACCTGGTGGAGCCCAGGCTTTTGGAGCCATCGACCAGGGAGGCCCGTCTGCGCGCCTTTACAGACGGAACACGGATTGCATTCCGAATTGAATGGGACGATGAAACACGTGATGATCTGCCGAGCGCAAGCCGATTCCCCGATACCTGTGCTGTGCAGCTTCCTTTAAAAGTGGAACGGGATGCGCCCGACCCGCAGATGGGCGAACCCGGGCGTCCGGTTGCGATCACGTTCTGGTCGGCATTCTGGCAATCCTCGCTCGATGGAAGGGCCGACACGATCAATGAATTGCATCCGGGGGCGACCGTCGACCACTATCCTTTCCAGGCGAAGCCGCTCGAACAGGACCCTGAGGCGCAGAAGACTATGGAATTGCGGTATGCACCGGCCAGACTTTTGGGAAATTTTATGGCCGGGCCGCGCGGGAGCGCAGTTCAGGACCTGATTGCCGAAGGTCCGGGTACGCTCTCGCCATCGGAAGATTCGAGTTCCAGTGGATCGGGACAAAGAACGGACCGTGGTTGGGCCGTAGTTATCATGCGTCCGATTCCCTGGGGACGCAGCGCTGAAGGCCAGGCCCAGGTGGCTGTCGCGATAGCCAATGGATCCCGCGGGGAGGCCGGTTCGCGCAAGATGCGCTCTGCCTGGGTGCCGCTTATACTGGAGGAGCCTCAATGAATCCGGGTAGGCCGAACGAGCCTGAAATCCGTTGCAGGGAAGCCATCAGCGAAGCGGCGCACTGGCGTCTTGCCGGTCTTCTTCTGGAACGCCCCCGTGCCGGGTGGTGGCGGGAGATCGAATCCGTATCCGAAGAGCTGGATCATCCGGGGTTACTGGCTGCGGCTGGAGCTGGCAGGGATGCGGGCGAAGGCCCGTATCTTCATCTTTTCGGTCCAGGGGGACTGATATCGCCCAGGGAAGTAACCTACCGGACAAAGGAAGATCCGGGAGGAATCCTGGCTGATGTAGCCGGAATATATGAAGCTTTCGCCTTTTCCCCTCGAACCGAAGATCCAAAGGATCACATCAGCGTGGAGGTCAATTTCGCCGGATTTCTGTGTCTCAAAGAGGCCTATGCGCTAGCGGAGGGCAATCCGGACGCGGTTCAAACCATATCCCGTGGCCTTCATACGTTTCTGCGTGACCACCTCGGGCCTTTCGCCCTGGCATTGGAACAGCGATTTGAAGATTCATCACCCGGGTATCTGGCGGAAACGATCCGCTGCCTGACGGGTTTGATTCAAAAGAGAATCGCTCCGTCGGTTCAATCGAATGGCTCATGAAGTGTATTCATACGGAGGATCATGTGTTTTTCCCCATGGTCGACGACAACATATCCGAGGAAGAGAAGCAGAGCCTCCTGGAAGAATTCAAAAGAGAAGAGAAAAAATCCGGGGTAAAAACCTTTAAAACCTGCCATAAACTGGTGGCAGACATGGGATCGATCCTGGTGCACATGCAGTAGTGCCGTCCCGTATTCGGGATTGCAGACAAGCTTCCCGGATGCTGTAATTCGCCGATTTCCATATTTTGAAAACATCTTGAAACGACAGGAAAAGCCGGAGGCATAGTTGCAGCCGGCGGGCTGATTAAGATTTCGAACGACGAGGATTTCATGGACAATTTCAAAATGCCGCACCGCTGGCACCTGATAACTTCATGCTGCAGGATTGTTGGTCTGCTGGCTTTCGTTGCTGCGATCGGAGCCGCCGCAGCGGCGGAAACCCGGGACGATGATGCCCCATCTCCCGATAAAAAGCATCCCGGGTTTGTCAATGCTTTGAAAAACGGGAAACTTGCCGTCAACCTGCGCTACCGCTTTGAATATGTTAACGACCAGGCCCCGGCATTGACCGGCAAAGACGCCAGGGCTTCCACGTTACGGACCTCCTTCCGCTACCGGTCTCAATCCTTTCGCGGATTCGCGGGTTTCGTGGAGTTTGAGAACGTGTCCGTGCTGGGGGAGAACAGCTTCAACAACAAAGGCGCCGGACACCTGTTCAACGGCGTCTCCAACCGGCCCGTTGTAGCCGATACGAAGCTGACCGAGGTGAACCAGGTTTATCTCAATCTGACGGCGATTCCGGATACAGTCATTCACGCCGGGCGCGAAGAAGTTATCCTGGACAATCATCGTTTTCTGGGACATGTCGGGTGGCGCCAGAACCACCAGTCCTTC
>JARRLM010000268.1:0-6992 GCA_037386985.1 Acidobacteriota bacterium
CGTGAATTCCGCTCTTGTCAAAACCGACGCGCAGCGATCGGGTTACGACGAAGCGATTGTTCTCAATCAGGACGGCCATATTTCCGAAGGATCAGCGGAGAATATCTTCCTGATTCGTAAGGGCATCGCCTACACACCGACCGTATCGGAAAACATACTCGAAGGCATTACGCGGAGTATGGTTATCATGCTTTTGCGGGATGAAATGGGTGTTGAGGTTATAGAGCGACCGATCGACAGGACGGAAGTCTACCTGGCGGAAGAAGTGTTCTTCTGCGGCACCGGGGTTCAGATCGCGGCCATCACAAGCGTCGACCACCGCCTGATCGGCACCGGACGCATCGGTCCCATCACGGGCCAATTGAGACAAATCTACTTCGATATCGTTCGCGGGAAAAACCCGAAATACCGGGAACTCTGCGTCCCGGTTTATTAAATACCGTCCAACGTCTAAGGTCGAACGTCTAAGGTCGAAAACCTATACGGATGAAGTGTGGATCTGTGATGGATGAATCGGAAACCGTTCGCAGGTTCCAGGTCCAGTTGCCGCCGATAGTCGCAGGCGTATTCATGCGCGCTTCCGATCCAAGGCCCAGGACATCCTGCATGGGAAGAATCGCGGTGTCGGCAACCGACGCAAGCAGCAGGCTAGTAAAACCCAGGACCGCATCCTTGGGTTCGACTCCCATGTAGCGCAGCGCACGGTCTATTTCATACAAAGCATAGGCGCGGTCCTTTCCTTCAAACCAGCCAGCCGTCGTGTTGTTGTCATGGGTTCCGGTGTAGGCAATGCAGTTTCGAACAAAGTTGTAGGGTTTGTGCGGGTTTTCTTCCGATTCATCTCCAAAGGCGAAATGCAGAACCCGCATGCCGGGAAACTTCCAGCGATCACGCAATGCGTGAACACCGGGTGTAATATACCCCAGGTCCTCCGCTATAAACGGAAGCTTCCCCAGTGCCTTCTTTATTGCTTCAAAAAATCGATCGCCGGGGCCTTTCACCCAGTGACCGTTGACTGCGCTTTCACTGCCCGCAGGAATTTCCCAGTATTTTTCAAAACCGCGGAAATGATCCAGGCGGATGATGTCCACCTGCTGCAGCATGATTTCAATCCGTTCGATCCACCAGCGGTATCCGTTCTGCTCCATGACATCCCAACGGTAGAGGGGATGCCCCCAGCGTTGTCCGGTTTCGCTGAAATAGTCCGGCGGTACTCCGGCAACGTTTCTTGGTTGACCTTTTTCATCCAGATCGAACAGATCCGGATTCGCCCGGACATCGGCGCTGTCGTGCGCCACGAAAATGGGGAGGTCCCCGATGATCTCGATGCCCCTTTCATTACAGTATTTTTTAAGAGAAGCCCACTCCCTGAAAACTTCAAACTGAACAAACTTCTGTTCGAGAATAAGCCGGGGATTGTCGACCTTTTTAACGCTCCAGTCTGTCCAGGCTGCATTCGAATTCAGTGCTTTTAATACGGTGAATTCGGCAAAGGGATCCAGCCAGGATTTCTGTCGTTCGCAGAACTCGATAAATTCCCGCAGTAGCGGATCGGAATTCTTATTAAGAAATGCCGTCGAAGCTTTCTGTATCAGAGCCAGTTTGAAAGGCACGACTGAATCGAAATCGACCCAAGACTCGGGGAAATCAGGCGATTCCGGAAGATCTCCTGGAGAGAGCCAGCCCTGATCGACAAGTGCCTGGATACTGATCAGCAGAGGATTATGGGCGAAACTGGAATAGGACTGATAGGGAGAGTACCCGATCCCCGCCGGACCCAGCGGGAGAATCTGCCAGAGCTGTTGCCCGCTTTCCACCAGGAAATCGACAAAACGATACGCCCATGGACCCAGTTCCCCGATCCCCCACTCGCCGGGAAGTGATGTGGGGTGCAACAGTATGCCGCTTCTCCGCATAGGACCTCTCTTGAAGGTATTTTCTACAGAATATGATTCCTACCATTATAAGAATATCAGTTTTTTTAGTTCTGAGTTCTAAGTTCTGAGTTCTGAGTTTGGGTTGATGTTAGGGGAAATGTTGATGGATGAATGGCGGAGATAATGAAATATCGTTAGATCTTCAGACCTACGACCGGATTCCAGAACTTAGAACTTTAACCCGCTTTTCTTACAAAGTTACAACGGCGGCGGCACAGAGTGCTATGTAGAGTCGTGCCGCCTGTAAAGAATCAGGAACACCCGCTCGTTTCGCCGCAGTTCATACATTTATAGCAGGATCCGTTTCGAACCATAATACTGCCGCACCCGGCGCATGAAGGTGCATCATCCAGTACATACATCGATTTTAAATCGCCCGTCGAACCGGTTTCGGTAACTTCCGGAACCTCCTGCGCGGCCGTTCCGTTCATCGGTTCCACCACATGGACTCCGGTTTGCAGCTGCTCTTCCGTTGTAAGGAATTTCGAAGCCAGCCATCTGAAAATATAATCGACAATCGACTTGGCGAAAGGAATCTCACGATTACCCGTATGACCCGACGGCTCAAACCGAACATGAGAGAATTTGTCTATCAGGACTTTCAGGGGAACTCCGTACTGAAGAGCAAGGGATATAGCCGTTGCAAAGGAATCCATCAAACCGGAAATGGCACTCCCCTCCTTTGCCATAACGAGGAAAATTTCTCCCGGCTGGCCGTCATCATACATACCCACCGTAATATAACCTTCATGCCCTCCGATGCTGAACTTATGCGTCATCGCGCTGCGTACCGCAGGAAGTTTCCGGCGAACCGGCTTGAAACCGGCCGTGTCCTCCTTCCCGGAAGCATTCTTCGCTTTCGTTCCATGGGATGCATTGAGAGGCTGTGTTTTCTTCGAGTTGTCCCGATAGATTGCGATAGCCTTCACACCCAGTTTCCAGGCCTGTTGGTACAGATCGCCGAGTTCTTCTACGGTAATACTCTCAGGCACATTCACGGTCTTGGAAATGGCACCGGAAATGAAAGGCTGAACCGCCGCCATCATTTTTACATGTCCTATATAATCGATGGAGCGGGTTCCCAGCTGGGGCTTGAACGCACAATCGAAAACAGCCAGGTGTTCCTCATCCATCATAAATCCTATCGTTCCGGTCGGGGCCAGAACCGTTGTCTGGGCGTTCCTGAATCCATGCACGGTTCCGTCGAGTACGACAAGGTCCCAGCACTCCCGGGCTGCCTGCATCAAATCATCGGGAACATGATCCCCATGGATATCCTGTACCGCAGACCGATGCATGCGCATAACCTCAAGAAAAGGATCTTTGTTCTTGTCATATCCGGCAAACGGTCCTTTCATTGTCGCCATACGTACGGACTGCAGGTAGGCTTCACCGGTCATAACCGCCGTGATGGCAGCGGCAAAATTCCTTCCTTCATCACTGTCGTACGCAAGCCCGCTATACATCAGCAGGGCGCCCAGGTTTGCGTATCCAAGACCAAGCGGCCGGTAATCCCGGCTGTTCCGGTCGATTTTCTCGGTAGGGTAGCTCGCGCTGTCGACAATGATTTCCTGGGCCGTAATCATCACATCCACAGCTCCGCGGAATCCATCCACATCAAAAGCGCTCTTGTCATTCACAAATTTCAGCAGGTTGAAAGAAGCCAGGTTGCACGCGGAATCGTCCAGAAACATATACTCGGAACAGGGATTGGAAGCATTTATGCGAGCTGTGTTTTTGCAGGTGTGCCAACGATTGATCGTCGAGTCGTACTGCATGCCGGGATCGCCGCAGAAAAAACAGGATTCTGCAATTCTACGCATCAGGTCACGGGCCTGGTAGGTATCCACGGGCTCACCCATGGGTCTTTCGTGTGTAACCCAGGTTCCATCCTGTTCAACGCTTTCCATAAATTCATCCGTTACACGGACACTGTTGTTTGCGTTCTGAAAGAAAATACTGTGGTAGGCATCCCCATCTACAGTACCGTCATACCCGGCTTCTATTAAGGTCCAGGCCTTCTTTTCTTCGGTTGCCTTACACTCTATGAATTCCACGATGTCCGGATGGTCGATGTCGAGGATAACCATCTTGGCCGCGCGGCGCGTCTTGCCTCCGCTTTTAATAACCCCGGCGAAAGCGTCGAAGCCCTTCATAAAACTCACGGGACCCGAAGCAATGCCTCCTCCAGAAAGTTTCGCTCTTGAGGAACGGAGAGAAGAAAAATTTGTTCCAGTGCCGGACCCGTACTTGAAGAGGCGTCCCTCGGTTTGTGCAAGCTGCAGGATGGAGTCCATTGTGTCCTCGACGGAGTTAATGAAACAGGCCGAGCACTGGGGGGCTTTTTCTATTCCGCAATTGAACCAAACGGGGGAGTTAAAAGAAGCATATTGATTTAGAAGAAGATACGCCAGTTCGTCATGAAAAGTCTGAGCGTCTTCCTCAGACGCGAAGTATCCCCCCTTGACACCCCATTCCTTCAGCGTTTTAACAACTCTTCCAACCAGCTGCCGCACACTCTGTTCTCTTTCGGGCGTTCCGACCTGACCATGGAAATATTTCGAGACAACGATATTGGCAGCGGTTTGCGACCATTTTTTTGGTATTTCCACTCCTTCCTGATGAAAGATAACTTCACCGTTTTCGTTGGTAATAGAAGTCGTACGTTTCTCCCACTCAATTTCATCGTAGGGTGTCGAGTCCTCCTTCGTAAAATGGCGCGGGAACGCAAGCCCGCCACCGGGCTTTTGTTGATCCGTATTCAACGCAACAGAAGAGACACTTTCCACGGGCACCGGCTTGTTACTACTCATTCAAAACTCCTCCCAGGGTAGGAATTGCGTTCTATATGATGTTTTGAGATTCGGCATCAACGCCCTTGCAACCTCGAATTTATTTCCTAGTGCAGACCCGACAATCCTGCTTTATTCCAAAATCCGGCGAAAAATGCGGATTGAAATGGCACCGCTGGATCACTTAGGGTATTTGGGGTTTTACATGAAAATCATCCGTCCTGTCAACGAAAATATCACTATATATTGTACATCGGATTTTACCGTACCACAACATATTGCGATAATGACTCGCACTTTGTATCTTACCTCCTGTAATTTCAATTATTTGCAACTTTCTCGATAGCGGATCCCGATTATTTAAAGCCCTTAAAAAACTCAATTTGACATGAAATAAACTCTCATCCAAAATGAAATCCCGCTTGATGGATGAAACCATGATGATTCGCTATCTTGTATTTGATATAGAAACGAGGGTGGACAAAGAGCTTGTCAAACATATTTACGATCCCGAAGATTGCCTCACCCTGGAACAGGCCTACGATACGGCACGAGATCAGATCCTGAAGCGCAGCAACCAGCAGAGCGATTTTTTCCCCGTACCTTTTCACATTCCAATTTCCATCGCGACTCTGCAGGCTGATGAAAATTATCGGATCCTCTCTTTAGGCTGCCTGGGAGCTGATCGTTTCTCTGAATCCGAACTCATTGCGCGGTTCTGGCAAATATTTGAAAACGTGCAGACACTGGTCACATTCAACGGACGTGGATTCGACCTGCCTGTTATGGAAATTCAAGCCTTGAAACATGGGTTGTCCCTGGGACGTTACTTCGGCGCGGCACAGAGCAGAAGCAGCTATCGCGGTAGTCGCTATAACGATGCATTCCATCTCGATCTATGCGATTATCTTTCCAATTTCGGAGCCGTCTACCCGCGCAATTCTCTGAATCTGCTGGCCAAACTGATCGGCCTCCCCGGCAAGTACACCATAGAAGGGGAGGATGTAGAGTATCTGCACCGCCAGGGACGCCACAAGGAAATCAACCAGTACTGCATTACGGATGTGTTGCAGACCTACCTGCTTTTTCTTCGTGTCGAACTGTTGCGCGGCAGGCTGACGGAGGAGGGTTACGGCTCGGCAGTGAACGCGGCAAAGGAAGATTTAATGCAGAGGGCGAGTAGTGCCGGAACGGAAAACTTTCTGATGGAATTCCTGAATCGGTGGAAGCCGGAATAGTTCTAATTTCAAGCCATTAACTCTCAACTTCAAAACTCAGAACTTAGAAGACAGGAGCAAGGAGACAGAAGCCAGAAGACAGAAGCAAGGAGACAGAAGACAAAAGCCCAGAACTTAGAACTTAGAACTCAGAACTATAAGACGAAATGGGCGAAGCCGGAAGGTTCGCCGCTACTTGTTGCGGGCTTTCGATTTTTTCGTTTTCGTTTTCTTGTAGTTTTCCAGGAAATCCCTCAACAGCCGGACAGCGCGAGGAAGATCGGATTTTGGAACCAGAATGTGGCTGGTTTTTAGTGTTGATACGGGAATGAACAGGGTTTTTAAATCCTTTAAGACCGATTCGAACGTACCCAGGTAACCGGCTACGCCCGTGGACTGTTTTGCTTTAAGCCTGATGACTTTCCACGGACCGTTGGTTTCGAATTTCTCAAATATATTTTGCATTCTCAACCACTTACGGCGAGGAATAACCATCGTTATCATCTTCGGTTCCTTGATCACCAAAGCAAACCGCGTGGTTGCAGTGCGAAACCACTCGCCCGAAATGGCTTTGATGTCCTGGGGCAGATATACGACGACGAAGTCTTCAGGGTATACAAACAACTCCGTATGAATCAGCAATTCTCTAAGTTCTGCAGAAATTGCCGGCATAATCCTCCTTTTTTAAAAATGTGGAATTTTAATGAATACTACCACCATGATCTATCTTTGAAAAAGTGAAAACACCTACCCGCATTTCATAAATGAAAGGAATGTGAAAATTAATTGCGCCTCACCGGACTGCCAGGCCCCTGTTCGTTTGCCATAGATGCAGCTTATAGGTTGAAGCCAACTCCAATACCGGAATCTATGTTCTACAAGATAAGATGAACTATCTAATGACCGCCAACTGTTAACCGATTTGTCAAACCCTGCAGAATCTCAATCCGAATTGCTATTCCCTTTATACTTCTTTTCTCCCGCCCGTATCGGAACACTCAATACATTTTCCGGTGGAGGAAGGGGGCAACTGTATTCGATGTTAA
>JARRLM010000269.1:0-4113 GCA_037386985.1 Acidobacteriota bacterium
GGGCGTGGGGGTGTTCATCAGGCCTTTTCTGACATATTTTGCGAACTTCGATGTCTCCATTTTTTCTCCTTTAGAATCAGCCGGTGGTTCATGAATGAGGGAAACCGTGTTCAGGCATCCTGGTCCACCCGAAACCCGTCCTTCAACCATGAACCGGATACCCGGGCAAATACATAAATCATCCACACAGGGATAAATCAACAGGCATTGTCAGAGTTTTAAGAAACGTATTTATTATAGCCGGCAGGAATCCTTATCGGAAGCAATTCCCTGATGAAATGGTTGATGCTACTGTTTTTGTAGTGCGGTGAGGTCGTTAATAGCGGGCGAAGGAAATCTCGATGGTCACCATGATATTAACCGGTTGACCGTTCAACATACCCGGCTTGAAAAGCCAATCCTCTGCAATGGTCCTCATTGCGCTCTCATCAAGCCCGTAACCCAGGCTTCGTAATACTTTAAAGTTGTCAACGCTTCCATCTTTATGGACGATGGCCTCTAATAATACAATCCCTTCAGTTTTTGCTTCCCTGGCTTCAGCGGTGTAGGGAGGTTTTGACTCTTTAATTATTACCGGAGCTGTCACGCCCTTTCCGGTTACATAATACTCTGTGCCATCCGGGAGAAACATTTTCCAGGCATCGGCCGTTCCGGAAACCTCCTCATCGGGAAGTACAGACTCTAAGGAAAGAGCTCTGATTTCTCTCATTTCCTCCAGTTTTTTCCATTGTTCCACTGTCAGTTCTTTACGGAAAGAGAGCATCATGGCGGTTTGAGCTATTTCGAGATTCTTTCTGGCTTCCGCGACCCGCTCCGCTTGATCGAGAATCCTGCTATCATCTGAATCGTTCACTTCCATCAGGGATTTCAGCCGGGTTTCTTCCGACTTTAATGCATTCATTAAATCCGCCAGTTTTTTACGATGGTCCAGGTAAGTTCGCTCAATGCTCACTATTTGGCGGCCGGAGAGTTCCAACACTTCTACAATACTTGAGTTTTTCCACCACTTTCCAAGCTCCTGTGCCGGGGATGTGCCGCATAAAAAACCGAGGGAATGCAAAGCAAAAACACAAGCTATTAGAATGAACGGTTTTCTCATGACTATCACCATCTCATTTGAAAATTAGAAAAAAGTGTATTCATAGTCTTTATTTGCTGACAGCCCCCTGTTCAATCTCCTGGGCTAACAGCGCGGCCGGCTTCAGCGCCAGCGGGTAGTTCCGGCCCAGTGCCCGGTCCACTTCAACAAGCAGGTCCTGGTCATATCCGGCGGCCATATCCGGAGCCGGAGTTTTGCTGTTGCCGGCAAGAAAAAACAGGCACAGCAAAGCAACTGCGACGACAGGAATACATACATATGCGAATCGGAATTTTAATGCCGGAGCAGTGGCCGGTGCATCGAGTTTTGCAAGGATGGCGTCCTGCTGTTTTTTCCAGTAAAACGCAGGCTTCTCGGCCGCAATGTGATGGGATTCCCGCATGACCTCCAGGACGTCATGCAGATCTTCCAATTTCAGATCTATTTTTCTCTCATGCGATGCACGCGTTTTCGGAGTATTGCTCTTCCCTCGTTTTCGCATTGTATTCTCCATTCACAGAGTCGAACATATCATTTTCCACACACTCTTCGGATCGACCGGACAGCCCGGAACAGGTGCGACTTGACCGTACCGACCGGCAGGCACAGTACACGGGCGATTTCATCCAGCGACATGTCTTCTAAATAGCGAAGCATAAACACCGTTCTTTGTCTCTCCGATAGCCTGTCTACTGCCGCCTGAACTGTCTCCAACAATTCCTTATCCAACAGCGCGCGTTCGGGTGTTGGGCATGTATCCCGAACAGGCATCGATTCAATCCGATCCGTCTGTTTCAAACTTCTCCAGAAAATCCTCCATCGACTCTTTCGATAGTCGTGGGCAAGATTCAAGGCTATCCTTGCCAGCCATGTCTCTAAATTGGACTCGCCGCGAAAACTGTCTCGTTTTCTGAAAGCACGTAAAAAACATTCCTGCGCAAGGTTTTCAGCCGTATCTTCATCTTTCACCAAAAACAGCAGAATACGGAAAATCCTTTTTTGATGCTGCTGCACAATCCACCCGAAATTGTCCTCCTCAATTGTTTGAACTTCCATATTGACAACTGCTTCGTTGATCTGCTGCATCCGGACTCTGTCCTCTAGTAACCCCATATAGACGAAATTCACGGGCAAAGGTTTACGCTTCTGAAAATAAAACATACATAATTATGGTGACTGTCACCGAATTTAGGCACACCTATTCCCTCTTCCTGGAAATCGGAGCAGAAAGGGTGAATATTTGTGGTTTGACCAGGGACTACTCTGTATTTTCGTCTTTGATGTACCGGCCACCGGGCACAACGGTGAAATGAAAGATGGGCCGATCGACTCTCTTCAATATCAAGGGGCAGTGTTTCATCCCGGCGGGAACGAACAGAAGAGCGCTTTTGGTAATGATGTGCTTCTCGTCTTCAAGCCACATTTCTATTTCCCCGCCCAGGTTGTAGGGATTTTCAGGATCGCAGCCGAAAAATCCGATGATTTCATCAGCATCGTGAACGTGCGGTTTGTCTTCGAGCGTCTCTGCGGCTTTCAAGTACCATGCCGTATTCATATGGAATGCGCCTTCGACGACATTTTCATCCATCCATAAAATGCGGGTGGCATATTTGGAATAATCCGCGGCGATCTTCTTCTTCTCTTCAGGAACGATCAGGTCGGTTACGATGAATTT
The DNA here is from genome assembly GCA_037386985.1 of Acidobacteriota bacterium. Lineage (GTDB taxonomy): Bacteria > Acidobacteriota > UBA6911 > UBA6911 > UBA6911 > UBA6911. The sequence goes on from JARRLM010000269.1 coordinate 2,754, forward strand.
CCCATATTTCGATTCAGACATTTATTACAGCCTCCATGAATACTTTCACGTTTCCCCTATTCTCCTCCCTGGCTGCCGCCCTGCATCAGACGCCGGTTTTGTCGATGCCAATGTCGGGACGTGACCCATCCTCGGCCGGAATCGTGAACAGATAATTGGGACCGGCATCCACGGGGGATTCCTTAGGTTTCGGCAACTGCGGCACCCAGTCGTAGGGAACCCGATACGCCCTGTAAACAAGGTTGCGGGTCAGAGGAATATCGGAATCCCACGAGTAGGGATTCATGTATTCCCAGACGATCTCGTAATCCGCAGTCACCTCGATAATACGTCCCTGCGCGCCTTCGGCTATTAACGTATTGCCGTTGGGAAGACGCTGGGCGGAAGACACATTGACGCTGTACAGCTTATGGCCGAAGACCGGATTGGGTTTGTTCGAAGCATTGGGAGCATATTCCCATACTATTTCCTTTGTAACAGGATTGAACTCGACAACCCGGGAGTAGTCCCGGCGCATGACCGTTATGCCGTTTGGAGAAAAGTCGGTAGGAGGTCCGTATCCGGATCCTCCGCCGTTGTCGAAAACCATGATGTTTCCCGCACCGGGCAATCCTTTAGGAATCATGTGCGTATGGTGCGTGCCGATCATCCACCCCAGCTTTTTATCGTCACCATCCCGGTAGTACGGACCTGCTCGCCACACGATCTTTCCGCTTTCATGATCCACGATTGCCAGAAGCCCTGCTTCACGGCTGTCCAGTATAATATTGTCGGGATTGAAGCGTTGATCCCCTCCATCGAACCATTTATTGGGTCCCAGATAGGAAGCGCAGTTCTGATGGAGCCAGTCAAATCCATCTCCGTCGCTCGTCGGCTTCCTGTCATAATTCTGCATGGCGCTCAGCGCCGCTTCGTCAAAACCCATTTCATCCAGATGTTCCGATGCTTTCCAGGTCCAGAGTATTTTCCCAGTCGCCATGTCAATTTCGTAGACGACATCATCAATCAGCGGTACTTTCTTATTGATTTTTTCATTCTTCACATTGTAGTGGGCAAGGGCTAAAACAGTCCCTTTGGATATATCCGGAGGGGTGGCACCGGGAATGTAGTATCCCACGGGATTTCCCTTTATCTGCAGATCGTGATGCTGCCTGGAAAGCCACATGGTCCCATCGCCTTCATTTGCCTTACCTTCCTGCCATTGATTGAACCTCCAGATTACCTTGTCGTTAAAATCTCTCAGTTGAATTTCAATGGCATCCTGGCGTCCATGCTTCCAGGCAGCGGTGGAGGCCAGGAGATATCCACCCGGGTACACCTTGTTCGGGTGGTGCAGCTTGCCTTTCCAGAGATGTACCAG
>JARRLM010000270.1:0-4821 GCA_037386985.1 Acidobacteriota bacterium
CCTTATTTTTGCTGTTGGGCGCAGCGATCGGGGCTATGGCCGCTCTTTTATTAGCACCCCGAAGCGGAGAAGAAACCCGGAAGATGATCATGACGAAAGCCCGTGAAGGGGCCGACACCGTGTCTGCTCAAACTGAAAAAGTCAAGGAAAAGACTTCGGAATATCTGGACCGTGGAAAAGGAATAGTCCAGCAGCAGCGCGAGTCGCTCCATGCGGCAATTGACGCCGGCAAGAAGGCATATCAGGAAGAAAAAGAAAAGGCATAAATCCAGATGCAAACTCAAGAAATCCTCCTTGCGATCTTTACCGGAATTCTGGCTGTGTCTGTTCTAATGCAGACGCTTATCTTCTTCGGGATATTCAGGGCTATCCGCCGGGTGACCAGCGGTGTGGAGAGTTTAAGCAAGGACCTGATGAAAAATGTCGAGGTTATTACAGGGAAGACAGAAGAGACCCTGACGACTATAAGAGACATAGGAAATGAATTCAGACCCGTCAAAGACAAGATTGTCGATGCGGCAGAGATAGTGCATGAAAGAATTGTAAGGGTGGATGAGTTTTTGGAGGAAACTACAAACACAGCCCGAATGGAAGTTCAGAGCATGAAGGACAGGATCGAATCGGCTACAAATCGAACTGAGGAACTGCTGGAGATGATGCATGACCGTATCCTGGCCCCTGTAAATGAGATTTATGCTCTGACACGCGGAATCCGGGCGGGTTTCGACCTCCTTTTCAGAAGACGCAGGAATACATCCGCTGAGCCTCACCAGGATGAAGAGATGTTTATCTAAGCCGGCTCCAGTTCCGGGCTTGTCAAAAAAGTCCTCCCCTGATAACTAAATCGCGTTCATTGTTGCAGGCATCGATATATCGTTCTTCCGATTTTGACTGAACTGTATCGACCGGCCCCCCCTGATCCGGAGGAATTTATGGGTAACCTCGAGTTTTCCGTTCCGTACAACAACGATCCTGAAACCCTCACTGAGATTTTCAAAAGGAAAGAACATAACGGCAACAGAATCCGTGAAATCTATCTTTCCGGTCCCCAGGAATTTGCCGGTTCGGGACGGATATCGCCGGCATTGGAATTCAGCGAATTTGCGGATGCAGTTCGCCGGATTCATCGTGAAGGGATCCGCGTGAATCTGCTCTTGAACTCCATCTGTGAAGGCGGCGACTGGTACGCACCGAGTGTTTTGGGTAAGACCATGGACTACCTGAAACGGGCCTTCGAAGAGTATGGTGTGGAGGCCGTAACCATTGCGAATCCGATGTATATCAGGGAGGTTCGCAAGCGTTTCTCTCAGATTGAAATCTGTGCTTCGGTTCTGAGCGATATCGATTGCATACACAAGGCGGTTATTTATAAGAAAGCCGGTGCGGACGTAATGACTCCGGACGTGAATATCAACCGGAACCTGAATCTCCTGAGAGAGATAAAGGAGAGAACCGGAGCCGAACTGAAGTTAATGGTAAATGAAGGGTGTCTGTTTAAATGCCCTTTCAGGAAATTTCACTTCAATTATATTTCGCACAAGTCCAGAAACCCCGGCAACGGTGGTGTAAAAGGTGAAGATAATGTTTTCAGCCTCAACTGTATTCAATTGACGAAAAGCGATCCGTCCCAACTGCTCAAATCCGGATGGATCCGTCCTGAAGATACTGCCAGATATGGGCAAATCTCCACCTTCTTCAAGCTGGTGGGTCGAACAAGTTCCAGGAGTATGATTGTCCGGTCTCTTGAGGCGTATATGCAACAGAGTTGGGATGGAGACCTGATCGAGCTAATGGCGGGGAACCTGTACTCCTATGGAATGTCCTACCTGATGCATCTGGACAACAAGAGCCTGGATGCTGTGGGATTCTTCGAGAAAGTTACAGCGTGCGACAGGGAATGCCTGGATTGTGATTTCTGCGAGCGAATAACCCAAAAATTACTGAAGCGAGGTGTGTTTACGCCTTCGAAAATGAAGGACCTGGGCATGCAATAATGCCTGCTCCATATCTCTGCTTATTTTCATACTCTAAAGCGGTTACATTCCATTATTAAAAAAGAGGGGCAGCCAATCCGATCGTCCCTTCCTGGTACTCGATAAAAAACCTTAACAGAGAGGCGGCTGTTAAGGAATCGATTCTCCCTCGGGTGGTGTTACGGCATTCTCCGGCAAAACAAAATTAATCCGGATGGTCGCGCTAACCGGAATGGATGTGCCGTTCAAAACAGTCGGTTCATATCGCCACTGCTTCACAGCATCCACTGCGGCCTGTCTGAGAAGTTGATGTCCGCTGATAACTTCAGCGTTTGAGACATCGCCTTTTTCATTCACGGATATCTTCAATACGACTTCTCCCTCAACACGCGCTCTAATGGCAAGTTCCGGATATTCCGGGTCGACTTTACGAAGAAGCCGTGGCAGAAGATTTGGCGTCTGGCCATCCTCTTTTTTCACTATAACGCTGGTCTTAACTTCAGCTTCAGCTGGATTCGGTTTGGGTGGCGGTGCCGGACGGTCCGATACTCCTTTCATACTACCGACGACAACGCCAGGTATAGTCGGAGTTGGAGCGTGTGCGGGTTTAGCCTGTTGAGATCCCATTTCCTCATCTGAGGTTTCCTCCTGAAACTATTAAAGCCGAGCCTGTCAGAGGAAACCATCCGCTTGCCAGACGAACCGTTCCCGAAAGTAGTATTGCAATTCCTGTAAGGCTTAAGACCAATTGTGTTCGATTCATGGGAACCTCCTTCAGTAGCAGAGCGATCCGCTCGACCAGTTGGCGCTCTTTTAGAAAAAGCTGGGCTGTAACGGCTTTTGTGCGCCCGTGCATCTGGGCGATTTCCAGCAACGAATCCAGGTAGGGTTGCCGGTTGCCTGTCAGATGTACAACCTCACGGTCAACCGACTGTTCGCGACTGAGATGTATTCTCGAGAGCAGCCACCAGACGGCGGGATGGAACCAAAAAACGGTACGTATAATCTCTTCTATTAAGACCAGTATCCAATCACGTCGGCGTACGTGCAGGAGTTCATGGCAGACAACGGCTTCCTGGCAAGCCTGGCTCATTTTGTGAAAAACACCGGGCAGGATGATGGTTGGAGTGACAATCCCGAATGTGGCGGGACTGTTGATTTCGCCGGAAAGATAGAAACGCGCTCGGATATCGATTGCAGAGGACCGTTTACGGGCGATGGGCGGCACCTCTTCGAGTCTGGTGGATTTGCGCAGCAGCAGGTGTAGTTTCACAAAGCCGATTGCCAGCCATAGTACCCGTAAGACGGCTCCTGCAACAAGGATAAATACAATCGTTTCCGTTAAAGGCAATTTATTTATGGGAACGGGATCCGCAAATACGCTTGCGCTCGGAATATGTATCTCCATTGTTGTCGTAGTTGATGATATTGGAACAGCTGCAGGGTGTTCCCACTTCTGCAACACGGGGAGGAACACGCAGGCAAGGAGCAGCATTTGCCAGTAAAGGAGCGACACCCGAGGTAAGCGTAGTCGAAACGCGTATACCAGCAAAGTGCCTGCGGCAGCCAGAATTGCTATTTGCAGGCTGTATGCGAACAGATTATCGATCCAGACGGGAAGTGCCATCGTTTCCTCTGAAAAAGAGATTCATGTTTTCAGTTTTACTCATAAATCGTCGTTTGGTTTATTCATTTCCTTTACAGATAGACGCCATGACTCAACCTGATGTTCCGACTACGGTAATTAAGAAAAAGATTTACGGAAAAAAGCTCCGATCTGCGGTCGGAGTTCTTCACTGCTTCTCTTTCTCCCGAATCATTTTCCGGATTTTTGTCAGGTCCTTTTCAGACAGGCGCTTCTGCTCGACCAGGTGCACCAGCAAAGGTTCGGCGGAACCGTTGAAGACCCGATCGATAAAATCTTCCACAATGCTTCGAAGCATCCGGTTTTTGGGTTGTGAGGCAGAATAAACAAAGGCGCGGCCTTCCGTGCGTTTCTTCAGGTGCCCTCTGGCTTGCATGGTTTTCATCGTAGTCATGACAGTCGTGTACGCTATGGGTCGCCGGGTGCGCACATCTTCGTAAACGTCGCGCACAGTCGCCTCACCCAGACGCCAGACTACGTTCATAATTTCCAGTTGTGGCCCGCTAAGGGCGGAATTTTTAGGTCTCATAGTACTATATAATAGTACTAATATCGAATATGTCAAGAGGAAAATCATTTTTTATCGGACACACTGAAATATTTCAAAGCCTGTTCTCATACCATTGTCCGTTGCCGCTATTTGGAAAAGTTGAAAACCTGGAAGAAATATGGGCTGAAAATAAATGAGGAGGGTATTATGCTGGCAGGGTCTGAGACCATTTGGGAGTTCATATGAGCGGATATCATAAACGTGACCGGGAAACATTCCCGATGCACAAAATCAAAAGGGTCGATTACCCGACCATAAAAATCCATGAAGAGCAGATAAAGAGAACCCATGAAGCCGATCATGGTTTCAACCTGGCTAATCGGGGGGAGTACGGGCCGTTTCTTCAGAAAGAAAGAAAGCGGTTTTCGGTAAAACATCCACTTTCCGCGTCTCTCGTGACCATGCAGCTGAAACTGCGTGAGATGGTGGATGGAGATGTCGCGGCACGTGAAGGCCCCATATCGCGAGATCCTGAATATTTATCCAATCATATTAAGGAGACGGCCTATTTCCTGTGAGCGTATGATGTCGGCATTTGCTTACTCCCTCAATAGGATGTCTATTCTCATAGTGCATCGCCTTGGGATCCTATCACGCTCAAACACATTTACGCCTTTGCATTTGTTGTGGTTCTGGATTCGAAAACGGCCGAT
>JARRLM010000271.1:0-4100 GCA_037386985.1 Acidobacteriota bacterium
CCCACTGAGGAATGCACGGCGTACGCACCGGCTGGTGCAATGATAGACGCCTATTTCTCCATCCCGAACATATTTGCTTCGTGGCAGGCCCATGGTATCTCCTCCGTTTAAATGTCTAATGGGGAGGGCACGGACAGTGCCAAGAAATTGTTATGAAAAAAATGGGTGTCCAGGAATGTCCCCGATCACCCGGCCATCCAGGAATGTCCCCGATCACCCGGCCAGGAATGTTTTGCATATAATTTGAAAATTGGTTGCGATGAAGCCGCGCAAGGTCAGCAAGACCCTGCGGGCCTATGTCGCCATGAAGACGAGTATGGACAAAGGCGCAGTAAGAGAAATAGACGGATCGGCTTCCCACATAGAGGATGCTGAGAATCGATAAACGGGGATTATATCCTGGAGATGCAAGATCCAAGTCTGAAACAAATCAAATTTCAGTTGGACATCTTTAAAGTTCAGGATAGGATTCCAGCTCCCCCTCGGGCATGCCGCCCTCGCTGAGGATGATACGTTTACTGATAAGCCAGTGCCCGTCCTGCTTGACCAGTTCAGTCCGTTCACGCCCATACTCGGTCACTTTGGGCGCTGACGTCAGAAGGTCCGACTGAATGCTGTGCCAAAGCAATGTTGCAACGGCCCTATCACCCTGCAAATCAATCATCAGGTTCGTGTATATCATCTCGGAAACCCCTGCCGGTACGGCGCCTTCAGCTTGCGGCGCTTCTTCTCCACCGCCAACACCGGCCAGGATGTACATGGCCTCGATCTCGTCCCGGCCATTAGCGACCAGGCCATTGACCTCGAGTCTGCCGTCATCGGCGAAGTAGGCCATAAAATCATGCTGGCTGTTCGGCCCAAACTGTGAATAATAATCGTTGAAAAAGTCCTCGATGGCGGCGCGCTCCACAAGCGCTGTCAGTTCAGGCGATAGTGTCGTTGGCGTATTGGAACAGGAGGCCATGAGTCCCAGAGTCAACAGAATAACCAGTAATCTGAACTGCAATTTTATGGTGCAACAGCGAACATTAATTTTTTTCATTTTTGATTCTCCTTTCAGATTCATCCCGGGCTTAATTCTGTGAAAAATGGATTTGCTCGCAAATTCTCAAATTACTGTCCAAACCTGCTTTCAACTGTAGCAAAATCCTTTCCGGTAATGTTGAATAGGAAAAAATAGGTTGTGTAATTTCTTCCCGTATCGGATCCGCCCCATCTTCTTGATAAAAAGCATTATGTCATTTTTTATCGAATATACGGATATTATGGATGATTCGTGAGTGTAACACCCCCCATAGTGGACGATTTTCGCGACTCGATGTTGTAGGCGGTCCGGAGTCTGGTATTTACAGTAGATAGGAAGAATCAGCCGCGGATTGTGGAATTTTTATCTCTATCAAACCTTGCTCTGCTTCTGATAATTCCGCCTATGTCATTTTCATTGAATTTCAGGTTCTGAGCTTTCCCTACAATGCTTCTAAAATAATTCAGCTGAAATATTTGAAATTTTACACAAATATATTTACCGTCAGCATTACGGATGATCGGAAGGTGTCCTAACTGAAATAATTTTCCTGTACCGCCGAGGAGAGGAAATAGCAGGTTCTTGCATTGGGGCAATCCGGTACTTTTGAGTGACCTCCAACTGCGGGGCAGACCGAATGAATGCTGCGTCTGCGAGAATGACAGCATGCGTTTATGTTAGTTCCGGGCTGTGCACGATTCTCCCTCTTGGTCCGGGAGAGGGCCGAGGTGAGGGAAGAGGAGGAGCAAACAATTTCCCGATGGATTGTTTCGTTTCAGTGGGAAGATCCACCGGGCCATCCTTAAACGATTTGAGAGAACACCGACGTGAAAGCATCTGAAATGAAAAGCATCCCCATCTTCCTGACGGCGGTCCTGGCCGTTTCTGTGTTCAGCACTGTATCCTCCCCTTCGTCGGGAGCGGAAGATCGCGATTACTCTGTTCGGGTCATAACCCGCATCGCCGGGCCGGTGCTCGAAGCCTTAGCCGAGGGGAAACTGAAGCAAAAGCTTCCCGTGCATGATTGGGAAAAGGATCGCGCCATCTACACACACCTCGAGGCGTTAGGCAGGACGATGGCCGGCATCGCGCCTTGGCTGGAACTCGGGCCCGATGATAGCACAGAAGGCAAACTACGCGCGAAGTTCATCGACCTTTCCGTTCAAGCCATTGCACAAGGCACCGATCCTCATTCGCCGGATTTCGTGAACTTCACCAAGGGCGGTCAGCCACTCGTGGACGCAGCATTTCTGGCGCACGCCCTTTTGCGCGCGCCAAACCAACTATGGGGACGCTTCAACGAGGCGCAGCGCCGGAATGTGGTGACGGCCTTCAAATCCACGCGATCGATCAAACCTTACGAGAGCAACTGGCTGTTATTTTCCGCAATGATTGAGGCAGCTCTTTGGCAGTTCACGGGCGAGTGTGAAATGAAGCCTGTCGAGTACGCCGTCAATCGTCACATGGAATGGTATCTTGGCGATGGCACCTACGGTGATGGTACGGAATACCACTGGGATTACTACAACAGTTACGTGATCCAACCGATGCTGCTCGATGTCTTGCGTGTCTGTGCGGCAAAGAAACATTCACTCGGCGATCTTTTACCGAAGGTAGAGGCACGGGCACGACGTTACGCAGCGGTGCAGGAACGGCTGATTTCGCCGGAAGGCACCTTCCCGGTCATCGGCCGATCGAGCGCTTACCGCTTTGGCGCACTGCAGCACCTTTCCGACGTGGCATTGCACCATGCTCTCCCACCCGAACTGTCACCCGGCGCGGTGCGATCGGCATTGACGGCTGTGGTCCGCCACATGGTGGAGGCTCCAGGAACTTTTGATGAACAGGGTTGGCTTCAGGTCGGTGCCGTGGGCCATCAGAAATCGATTCGCGAAGGTTACATCTCGACGGGCAGCCTCTATCTTTGCCTGACCGGCCTGCTGCACCTCGGCCTGCCGGCAAACGATGAATTCTGGACTGCACCTGCTGCAGATTGGACTCAGAAACGCATTTGGTCAGGCCAGGACATCAAGGCTGACCATGCTTTCCGTTAGAAATGTCTTTCCTGGGAAAGTCACTTTTTTAATTCATGGACTGAATTTATCCCACTTGTACTTCCCGGATAGCTAATATTCAACAATCCAACCAAAGGCGATTTTTGGTATTGCGGAAAGTGTTCCGTCTCTGTAAAGTATTGATTCTACAGGATGCGCCCGTAGCTCAGTTGGATAGAGCGTTTGACTACGAATCAAAAGGCCGCACGTTCGAGTCGTGCCGGGCGCACCAGCAAGAATTCAATGCTATAAAATCTTGAGCATAGTAGAGTTTACCGTCACCGTATGGGACTGCAGCAATATCACTTCAACAGGTCGATGAGCACATCTTTCTTTACCAGATCCAGGTCCTGTTCACGCTCCAGGAAAGGTTGAACATCCGCTCGGGCCTTTTCCCAGTCCAGGGACTTGATTCGATAGCTTAACTGCTTCCGCCAGTTCGATACAGTCAGGGGTGGGCCTTCCCAGCCTGTCTGCTTCAGTGCAGCATTAAGGAGATCAAGGTTTGGAGCCGGCCAGGTGCGATCCGCCAGATACCACACGAGATCATAGAGATCCCGGCCTTTGGCCCATGATCGACTGAGCACAGCATGGATTTTCCCCGCAAGCATAGATGACTTGTCATAATGGCATAGGTTCAGGGTTACGTGCCGTCGGACGATGGAATTTTCTATGTGCGCTCCGGCCGGTGGATTGGTATCCAATTCCAGCTTGATTGAGAGCACTTGACCTGGATGGGATGAGATGTCTACTTCCCGAGGAAGTCCGGGGAATCCTATCCGGGCAGAGGAAACCGTCCTTTTTTCATTCACCCTGATATTGATCGTGTAGCCTTCCCGCTTAAATACACGGGTTACTTCATCGGCTGCCTGTTTGAAGCCAATATCCTTTCGGGGAGTGATGAGCGAAAAATCGAGAACTTCTGAGAATCGCGGGATGCCAAACAGGAATCGTAATGCTGTGCCACCCACCAAGGCCCAACGAAGAAACACACCTGAGTCCTGCAACGATTCCAGTATCCG
>JARRLM010000272.1:0-6707 GCA_037386985.1 Acidobacteriota bacterium
GCAGTATGAAGCCGGCTCAAATATTCAACAAGAGCCTGGTTGAATATTTGAGCTGTGAGAAATTCGGGTTAAGGAAGGCACCATGAATTCAAAAAACCAGTCCGCTGAAAAGTCTGTCGACAGCGTCGGTCTTTCTCATGATGAGATCAAGCGTTACAGCCGACACCTCATCATGCCTGAAGTAGGCATGAGCGGACAAAGGAAGCTTAAAGCCGCCAGCGTGCTTATTGTCGGGGCCGGCGGGCTTGGGTCTCCTCTGGCGCTCTATCTGGCGGCCGCAGGCGTGGGGCATCTGGGACTGGTGGACTATGATGTTGTGGATTCTACAAATCTGCAGCGACAGATTATCCACGGCACCGGGGATATCGGTCGTTTGAAGACAGAAAGCGCCGGAGACCGCCTGGTGGATATGAATCCATATATCAGGATTGATACCTATAAAGAACTCCTCTGTTCAGAGAATGCACTGGAAATCCTTGGTGGATATGACCTGGTAGTAGATGGAACGGATAATTTCCCAACCCGCTACCTGCTGAATGATGCGTGTGTCCTTTTGAAGAAGCCCTATATTTTCGGCGGGATTTTTCGATTTGATGGGCAGGTATCCGTTTTCTGTACCGAAGATGGTCCATGCTACCGGTGTCTGTTCAGCCATCCACCTTCCCCGGGAAGCGTCCCGTCCTGTGCCGAAGGTGGAGTTCTGGGAATTCTTCCAGGCACTATCGGAACAATTCAGGCGACGGAAGCAATTAAGATTATCCTGGGATTGGAAAGCTCTCTGGCCGGAAGGCTATTGATTTACAACGCTCTCGAAATGGATTTCCGCTTCGTTAAGATCAGAAAAGATCCCGATTGCCCTGTGTGTGGGAACCATCCGACAATCAGGGCTCTCATAGACTACGAAGAGTTCTGCAGAATGCCGGCCCACGATCACAGCGAATGGGCGAAGCGCCATGATGATCTTGGAGTACCGTCCATTACTCCAAATCAACTGAAGCAGCGGCTGGAGAATGGGGACCGCATCTGTTTGCTGGATGTTCGGGAGCCTCATGAATTGGAAATCTCGCAAATCCGGGAGATAAAGAGCATTCATATCCCCCAGCATGAGGTGCTGGAACGGATGAATGAGCTTGACACCTCGCAGGAGATTGTTGTGTTCTGCCGCTTCGGCCTTCAGAGTATTCAGGCGGTTCGGCAACTGCAGGATCATGGCTTCAAAAAGCTCTACAATCTTGAGGGGGGAATAAATCGATGGGCTGCTGATGTAGATCCCTCACTACCGCTTTATTAGTCTGCTGCAATGTCGGTACGACTTCTTATCAGCCTTCAGTCGATATTTCTTGCGGCGAGAAGCACTGATAGCTCAAATGAATATACTTGACCTGTATCAAGGAACTGGAATATTTCTTCGATACAATGTTCAATAATTTGTGGTCCTTATGTGAACATTGGATAGGATGACCTTTTCAACCAGCTTTTTTCCAAATGCCTGATGGAGGCATTCATGACCGATCAAGACAATAATTCAAAAGATCAATTATATGCTCCCTCTTCCGATGTTATATCCAAAGCGCGTATTAAAGATTGGGATGAGGTCGCACGCCGGGCGAAGGACGATTTTATAGGCTTCTGGGCGGATTGCGCTCGAGAACTCATCGAATGGCAACATCCCTGGCGGTTGGTGTTGGATGATTCCGAAAAACCGTTTTACAAGTGGTTTGTCGGAGCCAAGACCAACATTATCCATAATGCTATCGATCGGCATTTGAAAACGGCGCGAAGGAACAAGCTCGCTCTGATTTGGGAAGGCGAAAACGGCGAACAAAGGACATTTTCTTATTTTGCACTCAATCGGGAGGTCAGCAAATTCGCCAGTGTTCTTAAGGCGCTTGGAGTAAAAAAAGGGGATCGGGTGACAATCTACATGGGCCGTGTGCCTGAACTGCCGATTGCGATGCTGGCGTGCGCGAAAATAGGCGCCCTGCATTCTGTTGTATATGGAGGATTTTCCACGGAAGCCCTCCACGGTCGAATTGAAGATTCCATGTCACGGGTTGTGGTAACCTGCGATGGGGCTTTTTTGAACGGCAAGGTTGTTGAGTTGAAGAAAATCGCCGATGAAGCCATCAAGCGAGCACCCATTGTAGAGCATGTCGTTGTTCTCAAACGAACCGGCCAGCCCGTTGGAATGGAGGAGGGCCGTGATATGTGGTGGCATGACCTGATGGCCCTTCCCATCGCAGACCGCCGCTGTCCTACTGAAGTGATGGATTCGGAAGACCCCCTGTTTATGCTTTATACTTCGGGGACAACTGGGAAACCGAAAGCCATCGTCCACACTCATGGAGGATATCAGGTCGGGGTGGCCGCAACTCTCAGATATGTTTTCGATCTGAGAGACGAGGATCGCTGGTGGTGTGCGGCGGATCCCGGATGGATAACGGGGCACTCCTATATTGTATACGGGCCGTTGATTTTAGGCACGACCGGTTTTATGTATGAAGGGGCTCCGACCTACCCATACCCGGATCGCTGGTGGGCTATGGTAGAGAAGTATTGCATAAATGTTTTTTATACAGCCCCTACGGCGATTCGTGGTCTTATGCGCTACGGCGAGGCATGGCCCAACCGCCGGGATCTGTCTTCACTCCGCTTGTTGGGGACGGTTGGCGAGCCTATCAATCCTGAGGCATGGCGCTGGTATCACAAAAATATCGGCAAGGAGAACTGTCCCATCATGGATACATGGTGGCAGACCGAAACGGGCATGTTTATGATCACGCCTACACCCTGTGTGCCCCTGAAGCCCGGATCGGCTGCCCGACCCTTTTTCGGCCAGCAGGCGGATATCCTGGACGAGGATGGAAATCCTGTGAAGGAAGGGGAGGAAGGATACCTGGTCTTAAAACGGCCGTGGCCGGCGATGCTGCGCACCATCTACAGAGATCCCGATCGGTATGTAGAGCAGTACTGGGGCAAATTCGAAGGCGTTTATTTCACGGGAGATTCGGCACGGCGGGACAAAGATGGCTATTATTGGATTATTGGACGCGTGGATGATGTGATTAAAGTGTCGGGGTATCGGCTGGGTACGGCCGAAATAGAGTCTGCTCTTGTCTCCCACCCTGCAGTATCTGAAGCGGCTGCGGTCGGAGTGCCTCATGAAGTCAAAGGGCAGGCGATCCATGCGTATGTAGTTCTGAAACACGGCCTTACACCTTCGAACGAACTGGAAGCGGAATTGCGACAGCATGTCGGATCTGAAATGGGGCCTATTGCAAAACCTGAGCAGATCAAATTTCTGGAAACACTGCCCAAGACACGTTCGGGTAAAATCCTTAGACGTGTTCTGAAGGCGCGCGAACAGGGTTTGCCGGAAGGAGACCTTTCAACGCTGGAGGAATGACCGCTTTTTTTGATGCGTCATAATGCCGTTCTCATGATGGAAACGGACTACGTTGTGATCCAGGAAAGCAACCTGTCCATCAGTCCGTTGATTTCATCGTACCCTGAAACGGGATACTCCATAAATAATTATATTTTCCCCCGGATATCAAGAATTGAACCTGCGGAAATCCAAAGTCGCCCAAGCTGGCTGTATTGCGTGTAACCCGTTGACTCCTTAAGAGAACCGTAATCTTTCAATCCCAACTTCCGAAATGCGGGTGAAGCCCGTATGAACTGGGGGCAATACCTTGATTTTCATCAAGAACTGCCGGGATAAGTCGGCTTGAAGGATCCGATTTTGAAATTAAATGAGGAAACATTCCGGAGAAGATAGTATGATAATCTAATTATTCAGCAATCCTCGATATAGGGGGGGAAGCAGGATACTGCATTCGTAAATGAAGGAGGTTTGTTTGATGCGAAAACCGAAAATGCTCTTGATGCTGGTCCTCTTGGCAATGGTTTTGGGGATAAGCCCGCTTATGGGACTTGCGGCCCCGACATGTGTCGATTGCCACAAGAGTGTTACACCCAATATTGTCACGGACTGGGAAATCAGCAAACACGGGCAGATAGGTCTGGACTGTGCTGTTTGCCACGGAAGCCAGCATGACTCGCCAGACAATGTGGCTGATGTGCAGATCATCCGGGATTCGGCACTGCTTCATGTGATGCCTGCCATACGCGGCATACTTTCTCAGCGCTGGAAGCGAAGCAGCCTCAGGCCTGCCAGACATGCCATATGGGCTTCGATCACGCCCAGTGGGAAATGTATTCGTCTTCAAAACATGGAGTTCGTGCCCTGCTGAAACAGACCAAAGTTTTGCCGGAAACTGCAGCCGCTCCGACTTGTCAGACCTGCCATATGCAGCAAGGAAACCATGAAGTCCGCACTGCGTGGGGATTCCTGGCCGTCCGATTGCCAATGCCGGAAGACATTATATGGCAGGAAGATCGTGCAACCATTCTCAAGGCCCTTGGCGTTTTGGATCCCGCCGGGCAGCCTACAGCGCGTATGGATGTGTTCAAGGGCACCCAGCTGATTCGAATTACCCAGGAAGAGTGGCAGAAGGAGCGCGACAAAATGGCAGCTACCTGCAAGCAGTGCCACTCCCCCAACTATGTGAAGACGGAGCTGCAGAAGGGCGATCAGATGATCAGGGAAGCGGATCATGTGATGGCGGAAGCCATCCGAATCGTTGCAGGCCTGTACCAGGATAAAATACTTGCCAGACCAGAGAATTACGCCTATGACTATCCGGACCTGCTGACATTCCGTGATTCCCCGACTCCGATAGAACAACGCCTGTTTGTCATGTTTCTGGAACACAGGAACCGTTCCTTCCAGGGGGCTTTCCACAACAGTCCGGACTATGCTTTCTGGTACGGATGGAGTGAGATGAAGCAGGATCTGACGGCGATAAAATCAATGGCAGAGGAATTACGAATGCATCAACAGGTCCAGGCGAAATTTTTCAGCGGCGTTGTGTATAAGAACAATGTGTGGCTGGAATTGTCTTCGTTTGAGATCACTTCCACAGTTTCGTCCGGAATAATTCCTTCTATGTCGTAATTGTGAAATACCAGCCGGGAGCCCGGTTTGAGTGTTTCCAGTTGAGGCAGGAGCTTCAGGTTCATCTCCGGAAGCAGATAGCCAGGTATCACATCCGCTTCACTGATATCCACCGTGAATATGTCGGCCTGGATGATCTTGACCAGGTTCTCGACATTATTCTCTTCGACATTTTTCCTGGATGCCCGGACCATATCCGGATCGATATCATAACCGATTCCATGGCTCCCATATTTTTGTGCCGCCAGAACCAGCATGCGGGCGTCACCGCATCCGAGGTCGACTACAAGGTCTTCTTTTTTAACCTGAGCCATTTCGAGCATTTTGGAAACCAAATCGTAAGCAGTGCCGACATAGACGACATCGGGTGTTTGAATCCATTTGGGCTCCTGACCATTCAAAGGCGACCCTATCGAAAATAAGAGAGCGGCGGTTATTACTGTATTCCTGGTAAATCGTAGATATTGATTCATGAACATTCCTTTATTGAATCGGTCCGATGCCTGAAAACGTCCCTAAGGGAAGATTGCCAATGTAGGGAATTGTGCAATAATATTTCTAATCGCGAATTCGCTTATATTGCAGCCTTCGGCATAGACGATGCGCAGGTTCGGCATAGACAAAAAAGTTGAGAGATCATAGTCCTGTATGGCGCAATTGCTTATGTTCAGCTCATTGAGCCGGGCCATGCCTTCGAGTTCTTTGATGCCCGATCCTGTAATTTCAGTATCTGCCAGCGCGAGCACTTCCAGGTTTTTAAACCGTGCTATCCGGGCCATATCTTCATCCGTGATAGTATCCCCGCTCAGGTTCAGAACCTTCAAGGAATCGACTGCGTTCAGATGCCTGAGGAATTTCCCGTCGATTTTGGTGTGCTGAAGCGAAAGCGCTGCCAGTTTGTCAAGGTTGGAGAGCCATTCCAATTCCGCCCCCTTCAGGTTTATGTCATGCACGTATAATCGCTTCAGGGAGGGGCATTTCCCGAGATGTTTCATGCCGTCCGGAGTGATAATGCCGTTGCCGATCTCCAGCCATTCCAGATCCGCAAGAGAAGGAAAAAGGCTCAACGCCTTGTCGTTTAATTCACCCAGCCTGGCCTCAATCCAGCGCACGTTTCCCTCGGGATCTTTTTGAAGCGGTACCCCTAATTCCGTAAGTTCGGCTACAGCCTGATCTGTATCCTTCGGTTGAATATCCGATGCCGGGCTGGCGCTGAATCCATTCGGGACGATGCCGCTGAATACGAGTAACGAAAAGACTGCCGGTAGAATGGTGCTTCTTACAGTAAACTTCATGAAGTCCTCCAGAACCTTTATCATATCTTTTATTGACCGGTTCAGGCCAATGAATAATTGTTACGATAACAATACGCAACGGGGAGCGGGCGTTTCAGTTTTTCGTGCACTTCACGGCATCATTGCAATGATACAATGCTGACCTTGTGCGAAATTGGAGGGGAATTATGAAGATACTGGGACTTTCGTTCAGCCCGCGGGAGCGGGGCAATACAGAGTTGTTGATGGAGGCGGTTCTGGAAGGGGCCGGGAAACATGGAGCCGAATCGGAACTCTATCGCGTTGTTGAAAAGAATATCCAGCCCTGCGATGCCTGCGGCTTCTGTTTTAACACGGGAGAGTGCCCCATTGAAGACGACATGCAGGAGCTTTATTTAAAAATGCTCTCGGCT
>JARRLM010000273.1:0-4088 GCA_037386985.1 Acidobacteriota bacterium
GTCCAGGAAATGCGGGTCACATCCAGCCGGAGACATTCTCCATGTTCAGCAAGATTCTGACGAAAATAGTCGGTAGCAAAAACGAACGGGATCTCAAGCAGATCACCCCTGTCGTGCAGCAGATCAACGAACTGGAAACCAGGATGTCGGGCATGACCGATACGCAGCTGGCTGAGTTGACGCCCGGGTTCCGCGGGCGTCTCGCCAACGGGGAAACGCTGGACGATATCCTTCCCGAAGCGTTTGCGGCGGTGCGGGAAGTCGGAAAGCGCATTCTCGACATGCGGCATTTCGACGTGCAGCTGGTCGGCGGAATTTTCCTGCATCGCGGACGTATTGCGGAGATGAAAACGGGTGAAGGAAAAACTCTTGTCGCCACCCTGCCAGCATACCTCAATGCACTCGAAGGTAAGGGCGTCCACATTGTAACGGTCAACGACTACCTGGCGGGACGCGATGCGGAATGGATGGGAAAAATCTACAGGGCTCTGGGCCTGACAGTCGGTTGCATCCAGCATCCCCTCACGGATCAGGAGCGCAAGACCGCCTACGCCGCCGACATTACCTACGGCACCAACAACGAGCTGGGTTTCGACTACCTTCGCGACAACATGAAATACCGCAATGAGGATTGCGTCCAGCGGCCACACCACTATGCGATTGTCGACGAAGTGGACTCCATCCTGATCGACGAAGCCCGGACGCCCCTGATTATTTCCGGCCCTTCGGATGAATCCACGGATAAATATTACAAAGTGGACCGGATTGTCCCAAGACTGCGCAGGGACATCGACTTTCAGGTAGATGAAAAAGCCCGTACCGTAAGCCTGACGGAAGAGGGCGTTGAAAAAACTGAAAAGCTCCTGGCTGTAGGCAACCTGTACGAACCTCAAAACATGGATTGGGTGCACCACACCTACCAGGCTTTGAAAGCGCACATTCTTTTCAAGAGGGACGTGGACTACATGGTCAAAGACCATGAGGTTGTAATTGTAGACGAATTCACAGGCAGGCTCATGCCGGGACGCCGGTACAGCGACGGCCTGCACCAGGCGCTGGAAGCCAAGGAAAACGTCAAGATCGAAAGGGAAAACCAGACGCTCGCCACGATAACGTTCCAGAACTACTTCCGCATGTATGAAAAACTGGCCGGCATGACCGGAACCGCCGAAACGGAAGCGGAAGAGTTCTATAAAATATACAAGCTGGAAGTGAGCGTCATTCCAACGAACAAGACACTCATCCGCACGGAATTCCCCGATGTCATCTACCGCACTGAACGCGAGAAATACAATGCAGTCGTCGATGAAATCACAGAACTGTACGAAAAGGGCCAACCCGTCCTCGTCGGGACTATTTCCATTGAGAACTCTGAAAAACTGGCCCTGCTGCTGAAAAGGAAAGGCATCCCGCACGTAGTCCTCAACGCCAAATACCACGCCAAGGAAGCCGAGATCGTCGCCCAGGCCGGACGCAAAAAGGCCGTGACCATCGCAACCAACATGGCCGGCCGCGGAACGGATATCCTGCTTGGCGGAAATCCGGAATTCCTCACTCTTCAAACACTGCGCGAGAAAAACCAGGATCCGGACTCGGTTGATAAAGAGGAATACGAAAAGATATTCAAACACTGGACCGAGGTCTGTGCCGAGGAACACGATGACGTCATCGCACAGGACGGGTTGCACATCCTCGGCACCGAGAGGCACGAAGCGCGACGGATCGACAACCAGTTGCGCGGGCGTTCCGGCCGGCAGGGAGATCCCGGATCCTCCCGGTTTTATCTTTCCCTGGAAGACGATCTCATGAGAATTTTCGCCAGTGACCGCATCTCGGGCATGATGCAGTCCCTGGGAATGGAAGAAGGCGTTCCGATCGAAAGCAAGCTTATCACGCGCCAGATCGAGAGGGCCCAGAAGCAGGTTGAATCCAGGAATTTCGAAATCCGCAAACACCTGCTGGAATACGACGACGTGATGAACAAACAGCGCGAAGCTATCTACGCCATAAGACGGGATCTTCTGGAGGGAGCCGATCAGAAGGAATATGTCCTGCAGCTTGCAAACGACATCATACTGGACCTGATAGATCAATACACACCGAGGGAAAAAGCTCCCGACGCATGGGATTTCGAAGGTTTTCGAGTCAATGTGGGAAACCAGTTCGGCTTCGACATCGACCAGCTCGGCTTCGATATGACAAGCATAACCTACCCGGAATTGACCGACACACTGACGGAAAAAGTCCGAAAGCATTACGAGGAAAAAGAACAGCGGCTCGGCTCCGAATATATGCGCTACCAGGAACGCATTATTATGCTGCAGGTCCTGGATACGCAGTGGAAAGACCACCTGTGGTCTCTCGATCACCTGAAGGAGGGCATTGGACTCCGCGGCTACGGGCAGAGGGATCCCCTCATCGAATATAAGAAAGAAAGCTTCGACATGTTCGAGTCCCTCCGATCCCGGATAGAGGAAGAGACAATCCGGTTTCTCTATCTGTTCGAGCCTATAAGCCAGTCAGAATTGGACTCTCGTGAAAGAGAGCGCGAAGAAGCGCGGCGCAAAGCTCAGCAGAAGCAGGATTTGGTATACAGTTCGGGAGATGCCGCCCCCCCGTCTACAAAGAAACGGGGATCGGCCAAAGTCGGCAGGAACGATCCCTGCCCCTGCGGAAGCGGTAAAAAGTACAAAAAATGTTGTGGAAGATAAAAATAAAGCGTCGTTGCACGTTCATACGTTCACACGTTTAACGATGTATTAATTTTGGGGTGTATATGGTTAGAAACACAGTTATCAAGGAAGCTCTTACATTTGACGACGTTCTCCTGGAACCGGCCAAAAGCGATGTACTTCCCTCCGAGGTCACAATATCCACCCGGCTTACACGGAATATCCCCTTGAATCTTCCGCTGCTAAGCGCAGCCATGGATACAGTGACCGATTCCCGAATGGCAATCGCAATAGCGCAGCAGGGCGGCATGGGCATTATCCATAAAAATATGACGATTGAAGAACAGGCGGATGAAGTCGACCGGGTGAAACGATCCGAAAGCGGCATGATAGTCAATCCCATCACCATGTCTCCCGATCAGAAGATTCACGAAGCGATGGAAGTAATGAAAAGGTACAAAATCTCGGGACTTCCTATTACGTCGGAAGGCAAACTGGTCGGAATCCTGACAAACCGCGACCTTCGGTTCGAAACCCGCTTAAACAAGAGGATTTCCGAGTTGATGACAAAGGAGAAACTGATCACCGTCCCGATCGGAACAACTCTGAAAAAAGCTGAAAGCATCCTTCACCGCCACAGGGTGGAAAAGCTTCCAGTAGTCGACAGTAAATACCGCCTCAAAGGACTGATCACCGTAAAGGATATTCAGAAGAAGATCGCCTACCCGGATGCGTGCAAGGATTCCCTGGGAAGGCTCCGAGTGGGTGCGGCCATCGGGGTAACGGGAGATTTTGCCGAGCGGGCTGAAGCCCTCGTCAAGGCGGGGGTGGACGTCCTGGCGGTCGATACCGCTCACGGTCATTCCACCAGGGTCATGGACGCCGTCAAACGGATCAAGAAAAAGTTCCCGGAGATAGACCTGATCGCCGGGAATGTCGCAGTGGATGAAGGGGCGGCGGCACTGGCCCGCGCAGGAGCGGACGCAATTAAAATCGGTATCGGTCCGGGATCGATCTGTACCACCAGGGTAGTCAGCGGCGCCGGAGTTCCCCAGATCACGGCTATCATGAGCTGTTCGAAAGTCGCCCACAAGGCCGGCATCCCGGTAATTGCCGATGGTGGAATCAAGTACTCCGGAGACATAGCGAAAGCCATTGCGGCCGGTGGAGACTGTGTCATGATCGGTTCACTCTTCGCAGGAACCGATGAAAGCCCGGGAGAAACGGTCCTTTACCAGAACAGGAGCTATAAAGCCTACCGCGGCATGGGTTCCCTGGCTGCGATGAAGTCGGGAAGCCGGGATCGTTACAGCCAGGAAGGGGCCTTCTTTGAGGCCGAATGAGGTTACGCGGATACACCGGCTGCGTGACTGCAATTCCTTGATGTTTCTGCATCCACAGTAACCCATCCCGGCG
>JARRLM010000274.1:0-4079 GCA_037386985.1 Acidobacteriota bacterium
ACTCTCCATCACTTCCCCCAATTGCGGGGATCTGCCATATATCCTCCTTGTTATAGAAAACCTGTGGCGAATTCATATGGTACTCGGCATATACCTCTGTCTGTACCCTGAACATGCCTTCCGGGTACCGGATATGACGATGCAGGTCGGGGTCTATCTCGGACATTGGGCGGAAAACACCTTCGAAGATTTTCTGGTATACCTGGATCAACGGGTCTGTCGGGTCTGCAACATACATATCCACCCTACCGTTATAGGCGTCCATTACCATTTTCACGGAATTTCGAATGTAATTTCCGATTCCCTTCGTATGCGCGGAATAGGGATAGCGATCAGACACGGTATACCCGTCCTGTATCCAAAAAACCTTTCCCTGCGAAATCACCATGTACGGATCAGGATCCAGAAGAAGAAAGGGTGCAAGTCTGCTCAGCCGTTGTCGGATATCGCGGAAATACATGAGACGGCTTTCATAGGTCACCTGGGGAGAAAATACGATATTTTTTTCACGGAAATAGAACGCAAAAAGAAGCTTGCGGAAAAAGGAGTTGACCGGCACGCCGCCCGTTCCCTCGTATGTCGAATATACATTGGCGTCGCCGGCGGGATAATCGAATTCCTTCTGCTTGGTTTTTACGATTACATAACCGTCCGTCAACTCCCCGAAATAAATTTCGGGCCGGTCGATTTCGAAGAGCGGAGTTGAAGAAACCGGCGGGATATCCTGAACCATGAGCTTCGGCAATCCTTCCGATGTTGCCGTATTGACGGGACCGACCGCCGCACCGTATCCATGAGTGTAGCTGAGATGTTTATTTATCCAGGTCCCTTCGAGAAGGCTGGCTGAATTCAGCTCCCGTGGGGAAAGCATAAACTGTTTCAGTTCATCATCCAGCACGTAGCGATCGTGATCGGCACTGATGAAATCGTAGTAGGTTCGGAATTCCTGTTTCTGTTTCAGCGCGCCCAACAGCTGCGCCTGATCCCACAGCCGTATATTGTGAATCGTTGCCAGATTGTTTTGAATATCTTCCGGTGTAAGCTCTGCATCCCCGGATAAATTCCTTTCCTCCACCAGGTTAAGTCCGTATCCCTCCAGAGTAGCCTTAATGTTATGCGCGATCTGTGGACTCTCCCTGTCGAATTCGTTCGGATCCACTATGAATTTTTGTATGAAGGAGGGGTAGAGATTGCCCAAAAACATAACTACGACATAAAGACCTATCGCAACGACTATTAAGCGTTTTTTTGCAGTGAATGCGCTTATGAGAAACAGGAATGCTCCCAGGAGCGCGCAGACTGCCAGAACCGTCAACAGAGGCACACGGGCATGCAGATCTGTATAGCCTGCACCGGAAAATACCTCGTGGTTTCCGAAGAGGACTTCGAAGCGGTTCAGATAGGAGCTGGCGGCCAGGAAGATAAATATAAAGGCGCCCAGCAGAGAAACCTGAAAGCCCATCCTGTTCCGGACTCCATCGGTTTCCTTGACCTTTTTCCACGACAGCGATCCTTTGAAATAATAAAGGACCAATACACCGATTAAGCTCAGAAACCCCAGGATGAGTCCTATATTTATGATCTCCCGAAAAAAGGGAATCGTGAACATGTAAAAAGACACATCACGGGAAAAAATAGGATCTTCGAAGTTGAATGGTACTCTGTAGAACCAGCGCCAGATTATCTCCCATTTGCCCGCTTCCCAGGTTCCCAGAAGGAGTCCTACAAAACCGGACAGCAGCAGTGAAACCCGACTTACCATTTCCTTTGTAACCGTGTAGGCTGTTATCTGCCCGGTCGGCGTAGGGATGGCGAGCTGAATGGCGCCCGGCCCGCGATTTGCAAGTGCCAGGTTAAGATAAATAAACAGGAAACCGATTAAAAGAGCCCCTGTTCCCAGCACGGCTTTTGCAAAAAGTGCGGTAGTAAAAATAGTTGTCTTTCCAAGTGCCGTAAACCAGAGGTAGTCAAAGTACATCTTCACCGAAAAAGACAAACCGCCAAAGATAATAAAGAGAGCGATTACGACTGCTATCATCGTGATTCTTGTGCGCATAGTCCACCTATCCGATAACTTTTTGCCTGCGTTATGCTGCTGTAGCGGGTTCGCGATCAAACCTTCGCCCCGTTCCAGGCCGGGTTCCCTGACAGTCTATACCGACTTTCACTGAAACTTGATTAAAAATACCAATTAAAAACTCTATATTAAAGCTTTTGGCGAGTTTCCTTGTTTGAATCTTTAATCAGCCTGTGAACTGTTGTACTGATTGCAATTCTGGTAGGATAAAAAACAGCGGATATCTTAATGGAATTCAACCAAAGGAATAACCGGTGACAGGCAGCGAATTTGACCATCCCAAACGTCCAGACCGATCCTCTGACAATAAAATTGAGAAGAGAGTCTGGATCAAAGCCTCTGCGGAAGTTGTTTACCGTGCGTTGACCCATTCAAAAGACCTGTCGCGGTGGTTCTGCGACCGGGCGGATAGTTCTCCCTCTGAAGGTGGAGAACTCTTCGCATTCTGGAAAGCAGGAAAATCAGGACAAAAGGGACGTGCAATATTCACGCGTGTCATACCGAACTCCACGCTGGAGCTCCTATGGATAGAAGACGGGAGAGACACGCGTCCCGGCTCCCCCAAACACACTCTGAGCTACACGATCAAATCCAAATCCGGCATGACGGAAGTCATCATGATGGACAATGACGATGCTGCCGCGGATGAAGAAACATACGCATTCCTCGACAGCGGATGGAACTCGGTCCTGTTGGAACTCAAGGACTTCTGCGAACGCAGGGAACGATCTCTCAAACTCCACCCGGAACCGAAAGCAGGCACAGACAATCCATCCCCGGAGTGAACCCTGAAATTAACGCCCTGTTATTTATAAAGGATCGGCACAATCTCTGCCCAATGCCCTTTTGGCTCCCGGGAACCCGGATTGCCTCTGGGAAGAAACGTATAAATAAAGGTATTCAATGAGCTTGCATTCAGTAGGAGGCATCTGGTACGATTTTCAGCTTATCGGTTGAAGGCATATAGCTACACCATATAGGAGGAAAGAATCGATGCGAAAAGTCCCTTTGGGAGAATCTTTACGGATAATAGCCCGGGGATCTGCAAACTGGTTCAGTCAGCGTCCTATTGTTGTATCTTTCGAAGTTACCGATTCCTGCACCTGTTTCTGCAAACATTGCGACCACGGCGGCGAGCGCGACGATTCGCGCAATATGAAGCCTGCCGATTACAGGAAATATATGCAGGAACTGGGCCCCTGTGTCGTACAGATCTCAGGCGGAGAACCTCTGCTAAGACCGGATCTGTTTGAAGTTGTCCGAAACATTAAATCGGATAGCGGACTTCCCTACACCATCCTTGTCTCGAATTGGTCGCTCATGACCGAAGAGAAGTACTTACAGCTCCGCGAGGCGGGCGTCGACGAGTTTTGCGTCAGCCTCGATTTCCCGGACGAACGCCACGACGATTTCAGAGGGCTTCCGGGGCTTTACAAACATCTGAGCGAAATCGTACCCGGAATAGCCGCCCTGGGGTATGACGACATTGTAATGAACAACTGCATCACTGCATGGAATGTGTCGGAAATCAACGCCATTGCCGACAAGGTTGCCGAATGGGGCGTGAACCTCAATTACAGCGCCTATTCACCGCGACGAACCGGATGCCGTGATTACTTCATTACGACCAGCGAACAGAGAGCCACGCTGAATCGGGAGCTGGACAGGATTAAAGAACGGATGGACAAATCGCACTGGATTACAAACAACAAATCGACACTGGATGCGACTGTACAATACTTCACCCAGGGTGGAGCTCCAAACTGTAAAGCCGGTCTTCGCTGGCTTGTGGTCACAAGCGACGGATCGCTGCAACCCTGCTCCATGCAGTTTAAGAAGTACGGCCTTCATGAACAGGCGCGAATGGTCAAGGAATTTACGGAGAATAATTCCTGCGATCAGTGCTACGTTTCGATCCGTTCCTGGCTGGATAAGACATTCCCACAGCTTGTGAGAGAAAACGTTTCTGAATTTTTCTCTTTCAAGCCCCGCTAAAACCAAT
>JARRLM010000275.1:0-4078 GCA_037386985.1 Acidobacteriota bacterium
CCGTCGGGTAAAGATCTTCACCGGCCTGGTCAATTGTAATTCGGATGACACCGTCGGATTTGAATTGGTACTGGCTTTCAAGACATTGGGTGTCGGTTATGGCTATTTCGCCGGTTCCGTCGATATTCGATATACTGCCGCTTATGGAAGTGGTTCCTGTCGAGTTATCGCATGCAAAGGTTTCATTGAACGCTCCCCCGCCGGTATCGAGTAATATCAGGTACGCAAGATAGGCGGATTCGTAGGTAAGGTCTCGACTTAGTATCATGAAATTGAAAGACGTGGCTATCAAGGCTCCAGCATTCGCCTTTGTAATGGCAGCCTGCTGCAATGCAGGAGGTTCAGGATCTCCGCCCGGATCATTCGGCACATTGCCACTCCCGCCGGAATTCGAGGTGCTGCCTCCGCCGCCGCACCCGGTTAGCATCAGAATAAACACGACAGTAATGACCCATTTAAATTTCGGCATATCTTCCCTCCGATTTCCAACAGCCAAATTAGAGCCTATAAATAAAAGGCTTTTTCAAAAGTCCGTCGGCATCGAAGCTTCTCTCGATTCCGATAATCCGCTGCGCGCATAACATTTAGGATTTGTTTATGGAATTTTACTACAGTTGAAAACGGATTTGGGCAGAAATTCGGGAATTAGTGCACAATTGTATTTATCAGCAATGAACCGACCATCAATATGGTGCTGCCGACGCACAAATCAGGCAATACGCATGGCTTGTTTTAAAGTCATTGCAGCTTACGAGGAATCACCGGTTGTATACATTTTGATAAGGCCACAGGATGTACAGCGATAGGACGTGATTACTTTAGGAATCTTGCCTTTGGGCTTAATGCCAACCCAAATACTTTTCTCGGGTTCTCCACTTATCCGGCTTGCAGGTTTTCGGCCTCCATATCCTTCACCTGGATGGAGCTTTTACGTATTTCAGACAACTGCTGGTACTATGGACATGCACCGAGATTCGGTTCAGTATAAACATTTGATTATTGTGGGAGGTCTATATGAACGGATTGACAAAATCAACAGTCGGATTAATATGCTGTTTCATGGTTCTCAGCACGGGATTTACACAACAGCCTTCCACCCATACAGCCGCTCAGGTCGCGGACAATGTCTATATAGTTCGCGGCAGCCTCGCCAATACCGGCTTTATTGTCGGTGAAGAGGAGGTACTTTTTATTGATGCCGAGATGACGACTGATGCCGCGAAAGATATGCTCGATGTAATGAAGCAGGAAACATCCAAGCCTTTGACCAAGCTGGTTCTTACGCACAGCGACGGCGACCATATCAACGGGATCGCCGGCTTCCCGAAAGGCCTCGAAATCTATTCCAGCGCTGAAGCGAAAAATGAAATGATAGCGGAGTTCAAGGCACAGAACCGGCAGAACCTCATGGACTATCTTCCGACGCAGACCTTTACGGATAAGATGGACATTCATCTCGGATCGGAGCGAATCCAACTGCTTCATTTCGGGCCGGCTCATACGAGCGGCGATACCGTAGTATTCATTCCGGACAAAAAAATTGCGTTTGTCGGAGATCTGGTTTTTCTGGGAATGGATCCCCTGATCCATCGCCAGAAAGGCGGAACTTCACTTGGTTTGATCAAAAATCTTCAAGCTATCCTCAATCTTGATGCCGACACTTTTATCTCCGGACACAACGATGTTCTTTCCCGGAAAGATGTTGAAAACGTTCTTAAAGACATTCAGGGGAAAGTGGACAAGGTCCGATCTCTGATCCAGGAAGGCAAGTCCCTGGGTGAAGCCAAGGAAGCTTTCGGAATCAAAGAAATACCCGCAAAGACCGGAGGATTCAGTTTTCCCAGCCTGGTGGAGGTCATCTACCTCGAGTTGACCGCTGGAAAGTAGATTCAGAACACAGAGACAGCCGGTTTTACAAGACAAGGAAAAACTTTTTATAAGCATTTCCTGTAATGAAGAGAATATTGCAATCGTATTCTAACCGGGACGAATTTGACTGTATATGTATCAGGACCTGAGGGGGAAAACCCTGCTGAAAATATACACAGAAGTTGGAAGGTTTAAGGCTGGTGGATCCCTATCCTCGATTTGGTAATTTATTGACAGACAAACGCCGTATATTATAGGTTATGCTCTACTCCTCATGACTAACGTATTCGATCGGCAATTTATGAATTCCGACCCAAAAGATCATTTTTTTAATGATATCTAGCAAGGAGCTATCCCATGCCTGGAAGCAAAAAACCTGAAAAAGAAGCGGATGAATCCAAGAACAAGGTTTCGAGAAGAACTTTTCTCGCTACCGGTGGAGCCATAGTCGCCGTTGACGCCATTGTTTCGAGCGCTACTGGCAAAGCCGCCGTAGCATCGCCCGCTTCAACAGACACTTATCCTGCCTCAACGGGATATATTCTTTACGACAGCAGAAAATGCGCCGGCTGTACGACCTGCATGCTCAGCTGTTCTCTGGTTCACTATGGAGAGCAGAACCTGTCTCTTTCGCGCATTCAGATCAGCCAGAACTCCTTTGGAAGATATCCCAACGATGTCCAAATGGCGCCCTGTCTCCAATGTGTGAATCCGACCTGCGTTTCGAATTGCCCCGTCGGAGCTGCATATGTAGATACAGAAAACGGCAATGTCCGGAGGATCGACAGCGAGAAATGCATCGGCTGCAAAACCTGCCTTAGAATGTGTTCGCAGCAGCCGGATCATCGACCGGCCTGGAACCACTTCATCAGCAAGTCCTCCAAATGCGATCTCTGCCTTGATACGCCCTATTGGAACGAAAAAGGCGGCCCCGGAGGCAAACAGGCCTGCGTGGAATCCTGCCCGTTCAAGGCCCTCAAGTTCACCGATAAAACTCCGGATCAGGCAGAGTTCAAAGGCTATAACGTTAAATTGCGAAATGAGCACTGGTTTAAGCTCGGTTTTGCTGACGAGGACAATCCTCAACCCGCCGGTGGCGGCTTTGGCGGCTTCGGTGGCGGCCGCAAGGCACGACCCAAGGCGAAAACTTCGCAACCAGAATCCAAGGAATAGGGAGGAGATACTATGCCAGGCGGACTTACCGGTAAAATATTAAAAGTCAATTTAACGACAAAAGAGATCAGCACAATTGCTTCGGAAAAATATGCAGAATACGGCGGCGGGCATGGAATGGGCTCCGCCCTGTTTTTTGATCTGGTCGGCAATCAACTTCCGTTTCCTGCCTTCGATCCCAGGAATGTAGTCATTATGACGGCCTCGCCGTTTGCCGGCACCTTTGTGCCGGGTTCAGGGCGATGCGAAGTGCAGGGTCTGGGACCCATGCTTTATCCCGTTGAATGGTTCGGTCACAGCAACTTCGGAGGCCGCTTTACCGCCCAGCTGAAGTTCGCAGGCTGGGATGCCATCGCTGTTGAAGGCGCGTCTGATGAACCTGTATGGATCAACATTGTGAACGATCAGGTCAAGATCGAAAGCGCCAGGGGGATTTGGGGCAAGAATACGTGGGAAGCCCAGGAAGAGATTTCCAAGCGGGTTATACCAGGCCTCCAGATGGGCGAATGGGCGGAACTTGCACAAAACGCCTACACATCCCAGGTTCCAGCGGTCGTAACCTGCGGCCCCGTGGGAGAGAGCATGAGCCGCCTCGGATGCCTGCTTCATGGTCCCGGATCCCAGGCTGCGCTGTGCGGATACGGCGCCGTTTTCGGTTCGAAAAAACTCAAGGCGATCAGCGTACTCGGCACCGGCAGCGCGCCTATCGCCGATCCCAAGGCATTCATGGATGCCAGGCTCTGGTTCCGCCAGTTCCAGTGGGATGTGGATAATCCGCGGGATCCTGAAATTTTTGAAAACGGTTACGCACTGATAGCAGGAAAGCCGAAGGGCGGCAATGTGTCCAATAGATTGCCTTCACGTGCGGTTGCATGCGCATCCTGTCCAAGAGGCTGCAAAGAACGCACGGAAAATTCATCAACCAACGAAGCGGTCTGTGCCGGAACCATGGTAGGCGGCGGGGATGTAATGCATCAATATGGCGCCGGGCACTGGCAGGTGATGGCAACCAGCGGCTATATACAACAGCTCATGC
>JARRLM010000276.1:0-4073 GCA_037386985.1 Acidobacteriota bacterium
CCCAAACGGTTATCTGCGACGCATATATTAGGGAAGGATATAAATTCTTTGGATCGGCTGCTGCGTGTTTAGCGTAAGCGGTAAGCGAGGTACAGACCGCATTGCCGTGTTCCGGTTCAGATGAGCGGCCTATCCATTAACGCCTGAGTTTTTTGATTTCCAGTTTCGCGGCAATATGGAGGGGATATCGCCTATTTTCATTGAAGGAAGGCGACCCAGAACGTCAGTGAGATATTCCTGGGGATTAATGCCGCGGCGACGGCAGCTTGTTACAATTGAATAGATGACCGCACTTCTCCAACCGGCATCAGGGTGCCCGATGAACAACCAGCGGCGCCTTCCAACGGCAGCAGGCCGTATAGAATTCTCAACAAGATTATTGTCAATTTCGAAGCGTCCGTCCCGCAGGTAACCGATCAACGCCTCATAATCGTTGAGAAAGTAACTGATCGCCTTTCCCATAGAAGATTTAGGAAGATACTTCGGCTCTAGTTCCAGCGCCTTGGATTTGAGTTTCTCCCAGATTGTCGGGGCTTTCTCCTGCCGGAGGCTGTGACGTTCCGAGACGTTCAGTTCACGGGCTTCATCTTCAATCTTATATAAAAGCCGAATCTGGCCTATGAACCAAACCGCATCAGAGAGGTTATCCTTCAGGGCTGCATAAAAGCGACGACGGGAATGCGCCAGACATCCGATCCGCTCAAGAGCATGTTGGTTTTGATCGAGCGACAGATAGACATCGTAGGCATCCGTCTGGATCGTTCCCCGAAAGTTTTCCAGCCGTCGTTTCGCCGGCTCCAATCCGCGGCTGCGGTCGAAGTCAATGATGACATCTCCCCCCGGCACGGCATAGAACCACAGATATCCGCGCTTTGTTTTACCGCGAACTTCCGGATCCATCACCTTAACCGGCGTCTCGTCAACCTGCAGGTATCCGCCGGCAAACATCTCCTGCCATATGGCATCGTAAACCGGCCGCAGCCATACGGCCATATGCTCCACCCACTGCACCATCTGCTGACGTGGAATAACAGCTCCGTGCCGTTCCAGGAACTGCTGTTCCAATCGATAAAAGGAAAGATGATCATCGAACCGCCCGAGGAGGACATGCACCGCCAATCCCAGTCCGAGCCTGCTTTGGGGAATCAGCCGCGGCGGCAATGGTGCAAGCGCTACACCAGCTTCCCCGCAGCGACAGGCGTATTTAGGACGTACAATCCGCCGCCGAATCAACCGGGCGGGAATCATGTCGAACTCTTCGGTAACTTCCTCTCCGATTTTTTCGAGCGGCTTGCCGCAGCAGGGACAGGTCTTGTTCTCCGGCTCAATCGTTACCGTTTCCGTTTCCAGATGAGACGGCATGGGATGCCGTGCCGGACGTTTCCGTTTTCTGCGCTTTTTCGATTCTTCCCGCTGCAGCATCTCATCGACTGCCGAATCCGAACGTTGCGTCTCATCCTGCATGTCCTTGTTCAGTTCGTTCAGCTGCGCTTCCTGTTCGGAGGTAAGACGGTCGGAGTGGGGCCCGAAGAGCTGACGCCGCAGTTCTCCTATCTGTCTTTGGGCTTCGGCCAGGCGTTGCTCGTATTCTTCTTTCTGCTCCTGCAGCTTCTGATTCAGGTCGGTTTTCTCTTCCTGAAGTTGTTCGGTCAGCGCTTTCAACTTTTGGTATTCCGCAAACAGCTCTTCGTAACTCATCGCGAAAGCTCCCGGCGGAATCTGCGGTGGAGGGAATAAACATACACATCTTTGACCGGAACCTTCAGGGTGCGGTGACGATCCTGGCGGCTCCGACCGGTGGTATGCCCCAAACGAATCCAGTTGGCGGCCCGGTAGGAGGTACCTGTAAAACGTTGGTTTTCGACAAACGTTTCCACCAGAATAATTGCATGGCCGTATTTCTTCTGCCAATCCGCCGATAATCGGCGAAGCACCCGACCCAGAATGCAGCTGGCCAAATGAGGTATCCGAATAAACGGAAGGATAAGAAACCGGGTGTTGCTGGTCAGAAGATGGAGATTCCGCGCTCGTTGTTCAGGGGTCCAGCCTATGTACTCATCCCGCGGCCGACACTTCCAGGCTGCCGAGCCAAATAGCAGACAAGCCAGTAATCGGCCGGTTGCATCCATGACCATATACTGCAGATTCTCTCCGACCGTACCCCGATAACCCAGGAAATGGAACTCGGCCAGAGCCGAGGAAAACTGGTAACGTGCCGCCGGATCTGTGCTGATCTCCCGGATAATCAGAGGACCCAAAGATTGCAGCGGTCCGCAAACAGGTGTCTTGTTCCAAAAAAGTGGCTGAATCGGACGACAAGCCATGCGGTTCGATGGAGCCTGCCGACGTGGAGGAAGCGTGATCAGCCCGCGATCGTTGAGTTTTACAAGCAGGCTGCGTGCGGCCATATCCTTCAACTGACCGTTTGCGTTGCGCCAATTCCATTCGGCTGAGAGCACTTTTGATAGTCGCCACCGGCTCCAGTCCGGATTGCGGGCAATCAGCTCGCGAATCAGAATGATGTCTTCCGGTGTGATTCTCCGACCCTGTATCATGAACGTCTCGTCCATGGTCTGGATTGTGACAGAAAGAGAAACCGGAGTCCAGCAAAAAATGCATGGCTGTCAAGTCCGGAACCATCGGCGCCGCGGCTTTCCTTCTATGCCGTGCAGCAACAACTGAAGCTCTTCGGGGCGCAGGCGAAGACTGGCGCCCTCACCCGTAGGCCAGCCGAATGTGCCTTTTTCCAAACGCTTGGCGCAAACCCATAACCCGGACCCATCCCAGGTCAAGATCTTCAACCTGTTTTTCAGTTTATTGGTGAAAACAAAGAGATGCCCGCTCAAAGGATCCTGCGACAGAACTGTCTGCACATTTGCATAAAGACCATTGAAACTGCGCCGCATATCCACAGGTTCCAGCGCCACGAAGATACGAGTTGCCGGAGAAACACTCAGCACCGTGATTCTCCCAATAGCTTCATCAAATCCGGTATTGGAAGCGCTTCACGGCAACGGATCGTCAGTCCGGACGAGGTAACTAGCTCCATCGCCCAGGCGTCGTCGGCCTTCATAGATTGCGGCATTATCATCACCTCGCTGAATTTGATGGGAGCAGGCGGCTTGGAGGAAGATTTTGTTTTTCTCAGCCACCAGTTCAGAGTGGATAGCGGAATGCCGCGCTTTTTACAAAACGCTTTCCGGCTCAGACCGCTTTGCCGGAACTCATTAACCATTTGCAGTCGCTGATTTGACGGCTTGCGGTGTTGCTTTTTGCTGGGTTTGTTAATTTTCATGTGCCCAGCGTAATAGAAGGAGTGGGAATACGGTAGATGTACCTCGCTTACCGCTTACGCTTTATCCTAAGACGCCTCCTTTCTCCACCTGCCCCATCCCTTTATCCACATCGTGTCTGAACCGCTAATCCGTGATTTGTGCCAGTTTGTTTTTTGCAGGGATCTTTAAAAATGACAGAAGAGTTTTTTCCCCGCAAAGCAAGATTGGTGAGCAAGGCTCTGCTTCAAAACAAATAGCTAGTTATTTGCAGATGGTGGTTGAAAAATGAAGCAATGGATACTAGTGTCATGTCACACTTGATATGTCGCAATATATGGTGTATGCTTCTCCCAAATCCACGGGAGGAGTGCTATGCCACTAATCCGTTACAAGGTGACATTAAGCAAGCAGGAAAGGCAGTCGCTTCAGGATATCGCCACTCGAGGGCGGCACAGCAGCCAGAAAGTGCTTAATGCGTTAATCCTTCTTGGTTGCGACGAGGGTTCATTTCAGGACCGCAAACTTACAGCGCAAGAACTCACAGGGGTTCTGCCCGTGAGTATGAGAAAGATTGATCGCATCAAAAGGCGTTTCGTTGAGCATGGCTTGGATCAGCGCTGGGTAAATCCAAGGGGAAACGCCAATACCGGAAAAAAGCGGATGGAGATTTCGAGGCACATCTGATTGCCCTGAGTTGCAGCAAACCACCGCGTGGCCACGGCCGTTGGTCGCTAAGGTTATTGGCCGACAAGATGGTGGAATTGGAGTACACCGATTCGGTTTCTTACGAAACAATAC
>JARRLM010000277.1:0-4065 GCA_037386985.1 Acidobacteriota bacterium
TCCCGCCTTCAAACCATTGATAACAATAGTGACAAAGGCGGGAGCAAGCTCCCGCACTCCAAGGACGTTGTCGTTCAATTGAAATTCCAGGCTGACACCCTTTTCGTTAATTTCCGCTCTTTTATTCTATGGCTGCTTTGATCTTGGACAGTTCTTTTTTGGCCAGGGCCATAATTTCAAGGGCATAATCCAGATTGTGAACGCCCTCGGATCCGTCCTGTTCGACAATTGCCAGGTTACTCTTTGTGACTTCGAGTTTCTTATTGAGATCGGCATCCAGCAGGTTGGGATTGTTTTTCAGAGCTGCATCGATGATGTTCAAATCGGCTTGTACCGGTTCCAGGGTTTCCCGGTACCACGCCTCCCAGTCCTGAATCTGATGGGCACGGGCCTCACGGCTGTTAACCTCATGGCAGGCCGAGCAGGTATCCGTGCGATCTTCCGCCAGGTCCGGGTTGTCCGGGCGGAGAACCCGCATGAGATGGTTGCTCTCCGTCATATGGCATTCTATACAGCTGATGGCCGTGTGAAGGCTTCTTGTCTGTTCCACGCCTTCCGCGCCTTTTCCCTTCAGCACAGCGTCCTGGAAATGACAGGAGCTGCAGAGGTCTTCCGGAGCTACAACCAGTTGATGGGGATTTTCGCTCTGGTGCGGATTGTGGCAGGCGACGCACGGAATCGGTCCGGACCACTCTTTCCCTTCGAGTGTAAAAGTCCGGCCGGACGTTTCGCTGTGTCCGGACGCTTTCCACATGTTATAGATGAATGGATGATTGTTTACGGGAGGCGGAGGGAGTTCTGCAGGATTCACCGGGAGCAGCTGCAGTCCCGCTACATCGGTCAGTTGCATTCCCGGACGATACCCGACGATATATCGGGTTCCATCCGACATAAGGCTTTCACCGGATGGATTGCCGATGTGGCACCGGCCGCAAATGTCCGCTGAGTCGCTCGCTACGATTTTGCTTGCGTCCCCTATGTTCAATATATGGTCTCCCCCGGGACCGTGACAGGTTTCGCATCCGATACACTTTTCCATCCAGCTCGATTCCGCGGTGTTCATGCCCGTCGTGTGGCATCCCGCGCAGTTTTCAATCCAGTTCTGATCCGGTTTGGACGCATTTTCCGGTCCTTCGATCTTATTCTGTCCCTCGGCATGCCGGGAAGAATTCCAGGCTGTGTATTGATCCGGGTGGCAGACGCCGCACTGTTCGGAACCGATATACTCGGAGGCGTTGTCTGTTTCATCCGCTGCAGGCAGAGCCGGAACCGTTCCAGCAAGGCATGTGAAAATAAGTATGGCTTTCAGCATATGTTTACTCCCAGGCAATATAAATCCTAATTCCTGTAAAATACGCCTTTAATTTTGATTTTTGTAGTAAAATGAAGCGCAATGTCGGAGAGTCTTATGAAAACATCAGGAAAATTCAATTATTCAGAAAATGAGGAGGTCTTGTGAATAACAATCCATCGAGAAGAAAATTTTTGCAGGCGGGATTGACGCTGCCTGCTGCCGGACTAGTCTCTTCAACCGCGCTGGGTGCCGCATTCCAGGATCCTCCCAAGGAAGTTGTTTATCGCACTTTAGGCAAGACGGGGCTGAAAGTTTCGGGCGTCGGCTTCGGAATCGGATTTGTGCCTGTAACGGAAGTCGTGGCACGTGCCCTGGATATGGGCATCAACTATTTCGATACCTCCCGCGATTACGGCGACAGCGAAAAAATATTTTCAGGAGTGATCAAGGGAAGGGACCGCAGCAAATTCCATATCGCCACCAAGTCTCCCTCCAGGAGAAAAGAGGATATTCTGAAGGATCTGGATACCAGCCTCTCGGAGCTGGGTACGGATTATGTCGACATATGGCATCTGCATGCCAGGGATGTTCCATCCGCCATACCGGATGAAGCGGTGGAAGCGATGCAGATGTGCAAGCAGTCGGGCAAAGCCCGATTTGTCGGGTTCAGCTGCCACGATCCAAACCGAATGGCGGATTTCTTAATCGACACAAAGGTGTTCGATGTCATGCAGACGACCTACAGTTTCCCGATTGGCGGATTCTACCGGAATAAGGCTGTTGAAAAATTACATAATGCCGGAATCGGCGTGATTGCTATGAAGGTTGTCGTAGGGCTGACCGGATTGAATTTAACGAGGGTTGACAATCCGCCTGCCAAGGAGGGGGAGGGTCCCCTTGCGGGGATCAAATGGGTACTGAATAATCCCGCCATCGGGACGACCGTTCCGTTTATGCAGAGGATTCCGGAACTCGAAATGAACTTCCGCGCCATGCAGGAGGAATTCACACCCGCCGATGAGAAGCTGCTGTATGTGATGAACGAGCAGATCCGGCCTTACTACTGCCGAATGTGCTACGAGTGCAGCGGGGACTGTCCCAAAGGCCTGCCTGTGACGGACATGCTGCGTTTTCTGGCGTACAACGATTTCGGCGGCAATTTCCACCAGGCGCGCGCGAAATTTATGGAATTGCCGAGGGAAATTCAGAGTGTGCGATGCAGCGATTGTTCGCAGTGCGCCATTCAGTGCCCCAACGGAGTGCATGTACAGGATCGCCTGGTTCGTGCGCAGGAGCTTCTAGCCTAAATTAAAAGAAGCCAGAAGCCAGGAGTAAGAAGTCAGGAGAACGCACCTGCTTACTACAGGGCGACTCTTTAGAAAATGGCGTCAGCTATTCTGTCTTCTGACTGCTGTCTTCTGGCTCCTTTTTTCATTTGTCCATCTGCTCCCGACTCTCTTTGAATGCATCCTGAAGCTCGACGAATGCATCCACGATTTCCGGGTCGAAGTGGGAACCGCTTCTCTGCATGATAACCTCGCTGCTGTATTCATGAGAAAAGGCCGGTTTGTAGCAGCGGACGGAACTCAAGGCATCGTAGACATCCGCGACGGCCATAATTCTGGCAGCCAGCGGAATATCCTCCCCCGACAGGCCCTGCGGGTATCCGCTACCGTCCCATTTTTCGTGGTGGTGTCTTGAAATAGATATCCCCATATTAAGAAGATGACTGTCGGGGTATTTCTCTATTACGGTTTCCAGGGTCCGCGCACCGTGATCCGCATGAGTTTTCATGATTTTGAATTCTTCATCAGTCAGGCAGCCGCGTTTTATGAGGATGGAGTCGGGGATCGCCGCCTTGCCGATATCATGCAGCGGGCTGGCATGATAAATGTTGCCGGTAAATCCGGAATCAATATGTTTCCCGTAACGGGGGTGGCGACTGAGGTTTTCTGCCAGCAAGAGACAGAAGGTCCGTACCCGTTCGAGATGTTTTTCCATGTGGTCGTCCCGTAATTCCGCGAGCTTTGCCAGTTCAAATATACCGGCCAGCTGTGTTTCGGAAATCTCGTTAGCCTGATTTTTCAAGTCTGGCCCCCCTCAGCCGATTCCATTCCTCTATCAAAGCAGCGATAAACCCAACTCTAGCCTGAACTTATTTAAAATGGAATGATTTTATAAAATAAAATTCATTTATTGAATAAAAAATTGCCGATACAAGTGCTGCCGTCCGGGAGTGAAGTTTTTCTTGACCTAGCAGGCGGGAACGATAAAGTTATCCTTTTTAAAAAATATGGGCTGAATCTGAGAGGATGGAAATATGAGAGAAGTTGGGACATTGAGGAACATTTTCCTTATTTTGGGTATAACGCTGTTTCTTGGGACATTTGCATTAGGGTTTGTGTCTGAAGGAGGCGACTGGCCTTACTGGCGTGGGCCCGAGTTCACGGGCATGGCTGTCGGGGATGCCCCGTTGAACTGGAGTGACACTGAGAATGTCCGCTGGAAGATCGCTGTTCCGGGACGAGGAAACTCCAGCCCCGTTTTGTGGGGAGACAAGATTTTCATTACCACCGCCATAGAAACGGGATCGGCTCCCCCAAAGGAACCCGCCACAAAAGCCAAGCCCGCCTCCCAAAGGGGACGCGGAGGGTTTAACGCGGCCGCCCAGGGGCCCCAACCGAAACACAAGTTCGACGTTCTCTGCATCGATCGAAAGACAGGTAAGGTAATGTGGCAACGCACGGCCAAAACCGCCGCGCCCCATGAAG
>JARRLM010000277.1:4103-6408 GCA_037386985.1 Acidobacteriota bacterium
GGTACTTATGGCAGTTTCGCCTCCAATTCTCCCGTTACCGACGGTAAACACGTGTACGCTTTTTTCGGATCCCGAGGTATCTACTGTTATGACCTGGAAGGCAACCTGGTCTGGGAAAAGGACTTTGGTGTGCAGATGCAGATGCGTATGGCGTTCGGAGAAGGAATGGCCCCGGTGCTTTCAGAAGACCGGCTGATTCTGGTATTCGACCATGAAGGAGACTCGTTCATGACCGTGCTCGACAAGAATACAGGCAAGGAGATCTGGAGAGTCGATCGGGATGAAGGCTCCAACTGGTCGCCCCCTCTCGTGATCGAGCATGAAGGGCGGAAACAGATTGTTGTTGCAGCCACCAATAAGGTAAGAAGCTACGATTATGACAGCGGTCGTGTTATCTGGGAATGCGGGGGATTGGGCGCCAACCCGATCCCTCATTCTGTGAAGCATGGAGATATGGTGTTGGTCATGACAGGATACCGGGATCCGAACCTAATGGCTATCAGGCTGGGTCGTGAAGGAGATCTTACCGGCACGGATGCCGTTGTCTGGAGCCAGACCCGGGGCAATTCCTATACGGCGTCGCCGGTTCTACACGACAACAAGTATTATGTCCTGACCGATGATGGAATGATCAGTTGCTACAATGCCAGCACCGGAGAACCCTTTTATCACCAGCAAAGATTGCCGAAAACTTACAACTTCAAGGCCTCTCCCGTCGGGGCAAACGGCAAACTCTACCTGGCGAGTGAAAATGAGGATGTCATTGTTCTCCGGATGGGTGAAAAGTTTGAAGTACTGGCGACCAATACGATGACAGACCAGATGTTTATCGCAACACCGGCCATCAGCCAGGGGGAAATATTCCTCCGCAGCCAGACGCATCTTTTCTGCATCAGCGATTAATGGATTAAGAGAAGGCGCCCCGAAGGGGTGACTGGATAAATAGCGAGAGGCGTACGCGTCAGGAACGAATCTTCGATTCAGCTATGGCGAAGACTGAAACCCCTCGAACAAGAATGAATGATGCATGATGCTGGTTAGTTTCTGTCGCGAAACTGCCTATGCTACGATTCTTTCGATCTGTTGACGCTTTTTTTGGAGTGCGGCCCGCAAGCGAAGCTTGCGCACTCCA
Organism: Acidobacteriota bacterium; assembly: GCA_037386985.1. Classification (GTDB taxonomy): domain Bacteria; phylum Acidobacteriota; class UBA6911; order UBA6911; family UBA6911; genus UBA6911. The sequence goes on from JARRLM010000277.1 coordinate 5,236, forward strand.
TGGATTCTCGAAATTAAGAAATATGATAGCATGAATTTCGCGACAGAAACTATTTAAGCGAAAGCACCCCGGAGGGGTGTCTGGATAGATAGCGAGGGGCGTAAGCCCCTCGAACAGCGTAACCCCTATAATCAAGAAAGCTAAAAGATGAAAATTATCATCGCCGGCGGATCGGGTTTTATAGGATCCCATGTTGTTGATGTACTTCTGGGCCAGGGGCATGAGGTTTTGATCTACGACCTGGATGCGCCGCGATATGGTCAATCCTGCACGTATGTTCGGGGAGATATCCGGGATATCGATCGGATGGTTCGGGTTATCGAAAACAGAGATATTGTGTACCTTCTCGCGGCCGAAGCGAATGTGAACCGGTTTTACGAAAGTCCGGTATTCTCCAACGACATTACGGCAAATGGCGCATTGTCCGTTTTGGAAGCGGCGCGTCGAAAGAAGGCAGCCCGGGTTATTCTTGCCTCTACGGAATGGGTGTATGGATCGCTTCCGGATGCAGGTGAAGAAATAGTAACCGAAGAGACTCCATACACCGAATCGCCGGACCATTTATATACGTCCTCAAAAATTGCATCGGAATTGTATTGCAAGAATTATCAGCGTCTCTATGATGTGAACTATACGATCATGCGCTACGGAATCCCTTTCGGTGAACGCGCACGCCCGGAAACCGTAACTCCGATTTTCATCCGAAAGCTTCTTCGGGACGAAGAAATTTCGATCGATGGAGATGGCAGTCAAACGCGGCAGTTCATCTATGTTAAGGATCTTGCAAAAGGAAATGCCGCCTGTCTCAAGCCGGCCGCGGAGAATCAGATCATCAATATCAACGGTAAAGAGGCGATCAGTGTTCTTCAGATTGTGCGAACCCTGGAAAAACTACTCGGTAAGAAGGCAAATCTGGAATTCAGGAAGGATCGCAAAGGCAATTTTAAGGGGCGATTCATCTCATCGGAGAAAGCGAAGCGCTTGCTGGATTGGGAGCCGGCAATGGATTATGAAGAAGCCATGAGAATGTATGTTGCATGGTTTCAAAAAAATCAATAAAAAATAGAAGCCAGAAGTCAGAAGTCAGAAGTCAGGAGCCGGGAGTCAGGAGTCAGAATAAAAATTTGATCCGTTCTCTTCTGGCTTCTGTGCTTTTGGGTTCTGAGTTCTAAG
>JARRLM010000278.1:0-5029 GCA_037386985.1 Acidobacteriota bacterium
GCCGGAGCAGATCATCCATTTGCGCTTCAATTTCCGCAACACGCTTCAGCCCGATTTTGTGGATCTGATCCGGCGTAAGATTGGTGGTTGTATTGCTGCTCAGGGCATAGCGATATGCTTCATTGCCTCCTTCAAGGCGCCACAGTCCGGCATCGTCGGTGGCCTCCGCCTTTTGGGATTCAAGCAAGGAGATTCCCCTGTTCCACGCAGGATATACCTGCTCTTCAACTATCTTTTCCGCGGCGAACTGAAGCTGATTGCGTTTGTCGTCCGGCATCGAGTCGATCGCGGACATTTTCTGTACAAACGTTGCCACAAAAAGGTTTCTGGAAGGTTCAGAGCTGGTGAATAATTGCATCTGATCTATAGTAGCCTGAATAATAAACTTCGGTGGAATAATGCCCTTCTCGGCAATACGCCGGGCTTCTTCAATAGCCTCATCCATACGGACCCCCACCTGACCAAGTGCCGCAATATAATTTTCTGCGTCTCTTTCTGTGGCAAGTGACCGCAACCGCGTAAGAATAGTTACAAGACTTACGTTAGCACCATTCATCTGGTTTAGGGGGAACTCGTAGTCAAGGTAAGGTTCCTGGTCAATTAAGTCATTCATCGACCATTCGAAAACTTCAGCCGAGACACGCTGTGCATCTGTCATCAAGCTACGATCGTACTTGTGAAGTTCTTCCAGCCCCTTTCTTGCCAGCTCAATATTTTCCTTTTTATGTTCCAGCGTTAGTGGCGTTAACTGCCTATCCAGTCGGTCCTGTTCTTCCCCTGAAAAGTAGCGGAAACGCGCGGCCACATTTGGATTATGACGAAAATAATCATCCAAGCAGTGAAAGAAGAAATCGTCGACGTTCTGCTGAGGAGTGGAGGAACATGAAAAAAAGAGAAAAACAATACCTATAGCTAAAACCACTAATTTAATCGTGTCCATTTTCTGATCCTTGTTAGTATTTACTAATTCCTTCTATCCCCGACCCTGGAAAGGAGAGATTTATTCTTGACATTTCCTTCTATTGACCAGGACTTTGAAGTCTCTACTTTTTGGCCAAATGCTCTTCAAGCCAGCTGATAGCTTCGGTTGAAGCATGATCGGCATCTTCTCCCTCAAAACCATGACCCGCACCAGGGATTATGACGAATTTCGATTCCACTCCCGCTTTCTGGAGTGCTTGAAACATGGATTCTCCCTCAATAATTGGCACAAGTTTATCCTGATCTCCGTGAATAATTAGAGTCGGGGGATCGTCAGAAGAGGCAAAATAGAGAGGAGAATATTCTCTATATTGATCCTCATTCATGGTCAATACTGGAATCTGTTTTAACATGTCAGTATTCATCAAATAAGGCTCAACTAATCTTTGAAGATCTGTAGGAGGAGCCTCAGCAACCACAGTTGCAACACGCCCTGTGCTCGTTTCAAACTCTTCAGTCGCATTCTGATTTGGTATATCTGCTGTCGTTGCGAGTAAAAGAGCTAAATGTCCAGCAGCACTTGCATCCCACAAGCCGAATCTCTCTGGATCGACTCCATAATCTCCTGAGTGAAAACGAATAAAGCTAACAGCACGACGGAGATCCGCTACGATTTCAGACATCTTGGCTCCGGGACTGCTTTCGTGCCTGACCTCAAATACAGTAATGCCTTTGTCTATAAGGGGTTTTATTAAATTTCTTCTCCAGCCTGTTTCTTTTGATGCAAGTTCCTCATCCGTCATCAATCTGAAGCCTTCAGTTGTCTGCTTATAAAAATTTGGATTGATTGAAAGCCAGGTATTGCTGTTGATCAAGATTACACCGGCCCCGTTCTGATTCTCAGGCTGAAACATATCAAACGTCAGCGCCATACCGTATTTATGACGGTAGACAACATCGGGTGTGATTCGGACACCTTCGGGTGTTACGTTCGGATCCTGGAGTGTTTCCTCAGGGGGTGGAGAAGTACAGCCGAATAGAAATATCACCAATAACACTGGAATCAGGCAACGTCGATTCATATCTCCTCCAGTTTGAGGCCATTTAATTATTGTTTGAACTTGCTGGGCGAAACTTCGGGCTATTATAAGGGGATCTAGCAGAGGGAGGAAGGATAATTCAGAGCTTGCCGCTGCCATTTTCTCAGCCCAGGAAGGCACTTGTCCGGTTAGGCTGTTTAACACCGGCCAATCTCTGCCCGTTCTGGTGGTGTTGAGTTTGCTTGCTGCTGTAATTATAGCACGATTCGGAATAAGGGAGCGACGACAATATAAGCACCGCACTCTCTCTGGCTATAAAAGCCTGCAAACAAAACCCTCGTATCGGAAAAAAAGAAAAAAAGAGAAGAATATGGGAAAAACTATTTAACTAATCTGAATCTGAAGAATCATAGGAAAGTACTTCAGATTACCTAAGATTGGCCGGTTATTTTCTGTTTACAAGGAATTGGAAATTCCGCTTATGTAAGGCACCCTTCGCTCCAAAGTGAATTGCCCGGTCTAAAAGTGTGAATATTGGCTACCAGTCGATATTTTTAATTCTCTCCGGCAGAAATCTGGCTTTAACTTCACGCCTAAACGATTGCAATACGTCGACTACCGTTTTCAGAAGTTCGACCGAATCTTTCCCATGAACTACTTGTGTTTTAGCGAATCTGTCGCCGAGGCGCATTCCCTGCTCATCGGTCAGGATTTGTCGCATTTCCAACAGACCCGCGGATAGATTCACTCCGGGCACGATGAAAAGAAAATTTCTCCGAAGCGATTCTACAATACGTACCGGACGGCCCGATTCAATTTGAATCACCATTAAACCTACCCAAAGTTTTCCAAAGCTCTGACCTCGGAACAGACCATCACGAATCAATAGATACACAGGGCTAATTATTGCGGCGAGTGTTATATTATTGGGGGACAAAGCAGTGTAGCAAGCGACAACAATCCCGACATCAATTATCAATGCGATAAAGCGCTGTTTTAAGTCGGCTTTCGGATAGGGAGAAACATGCTCCTTCAAGTGACGCGTTGCTACGGGAACAATGATTAATCCAGTGAAGAAAGCGACTATTACGATTATAAGGTGTTCATTCATCTTATAGACCGGATTGCGTGATCGTATGACAGAGTCTCTACCCGCTGTGGTTCCTTGTGGCAAAACGAGTTATTGCCGTAGAATTTTCTCCATCGTCTTTCCTTTTGCGAGCTCATCAATCAGCTTGTCCAGGTAGCGAATTTTTTGCATCAGCGGATCTTCGATTTCTTCTACACGAACACCGCACACTACGCCCTTGATAAGCGAACTTTTCGGATGGATTGTTGGGGCTTGAGCAAAGAATGTCTCGATATCGTTTTCTTGTTCGATTTGATACCGTAATCCGTCTTGATCGTAGCCCGTCAGCCAGCAAATAATCTGGTCAACTTCTTCTTTTGTACGATTTTTGCGTTCCGCTTTCGCAACGAGCAGTGGATAAACCTTCGCAAACTTCATCGCGAAAACTTGATGCTTATGCATTGTAATTTCTCCAGTGTGTCGGGACCGAATCGCAATCTGTCTTTAGCGCGCTAATAATGATTGGACTGTCTTTTAAATTGACAAATACGGCTGACTTATTTTTGTATAACAATTCTGTCTGTTTTCCAATTTTAACGCACCGGTCGTCCATGAGCAGCTGAACTGAATACTTCAAACTTACGTTTATAATACGCGGATATTGCTTATGCCAGAAGTGTAATTTTTACTAGTAATTTTTACTACTAATTCATTAATAGTTTCACACGGAAGGATAGGCTGTCATGCGTCCAAATTACATAAGAGATTCCAAAATACCGATTCGGCTCTATTGACAGCTAATTCTCCATCCGGTAGTATGCTCCGGCTATGCGTATAACGAATCCATTCATTTCTATCCTGATTCGAGGTATTGTCGTCCGCAGGGACGACTTTCTGGATCTCCAGGCGGTCCGGTAACCTCTAACCCGCGCAATCAACCACAAAATTTGAAGTTACATTGAGGCGCCTGACCGCCGTGCGTAGCAATTTCAGATCGTTTATCCAGAAAATTTACCCTATGTCAGGAGGTTGAGTTTCCTGTTCCTATATCGGAGGCAGGGACTGCGACTTTCCTTGCCGAAGATCGCGCTATCCTGTTCATGCGATACATTAGGAAATATATGGAATTCCTTAAGAAAAGCATGAACAACAAAGACGGTCTGGAATTCAGAGAAGCGAATTATGCTCGAAGTCCCGAAACCAGCTGATATTACATTGCTATAAGCTATTGCCGCTGCATGGCGTAATTTTGTGTGGCGGCAATGTGCTTTTCTACTGCATCCCAACAAAAATCAGCTCTCCTGAATCCAAAACATAAAGGCAGGAACCCTTTAAGCATTGGTTGTTTATCCGGATTTATAGGTCAACGCCTCCTTGATCCAATTTCGGGCAATCTCATATTGAGATGAGTAGTCTTCCCAAACCTGCTTGGCCCATTTATAAACGCGCGCGACAAGCTCTGTGTCGGTCTCTGCATCATAAACATGTCGAATCGTAAGCTCTCCTCGAAAAGCAGGTTCTCCCAGGTTTGAGGTGGGGAATAGGCGAAATTGTGATTTTTGTGCGATTTTGTAAATCCATTATAACGTTGAACAATTTCACATGCATGTATTGTGGGAAAAAACCGTCCATTAGAAATTCTGCGAAAAATGCGAAAAATCCTACTTATTTTTTTAGGTAGACCAGGAAAATCACTTTACCGGTTTCGGCGTTTTCCATGCACTGAGATTTGCTACTTCCCATAACGGCGTTCGGGGGAGTTAAGGTCATCCTTTCGCTGATTTATCAAATCAAGACTTGAACCCAAGGTTAAATTACAGCGAGTAAGAATCTTCCTTTTTTACTTCTGAAATTTGTTTTAGCCCTTATAATAGCCTCCAGCTTTACAAAGATTTTCCAGATACTGTTTGAATTAGGTTCACGGAAGGATCTATTTTCCCTATCCGTAATTCAACACCAGCATTCTTAAATTCCGCCTATAGATTTCAGGGGAGGTGTC
>JARRLM010000279.1:0-4058 GCA_037386985.1 Acidobacteriota bacterium
GGAGCAGAAAAAACTGATTACAAGTCGAACAGAAATTTCGGCGGGGCGTGGTCCGGCACGAAGGGTCTATCGCATCACCGCCAAAGGCAAAGCCGCTTATGATGAAGCAACCCTTAAAGCATTGGAAATCCCACACCGCTGTTATCCACCACTCCAACTGGGGCTGGCCAATCTCCCAAGTGTGCCGACGGCCGTGGCGCTCGATGCGCTAAAGAAACATCACATCGGATTAATTGAAATTTTGAGGCACATTCAGACCCGAAGAGAGGCTCAACAACCGCTTCCTTATTTTGTTGAGGCCATGTTTGATCACAGCCTCACAATGGTGGAGGCAGAGAAGCGATGGATCGAAAAATTCATTCAACAATTGGAGGGAACAGATGTCGAAAATTAATTTTAGAAAGGAGAAATCAATGGAAAAGATAGACTACAAGAAAAAGCTTAAACACCTGTACAAACCATCTGCCAGGAAAGGAGATATTGTCGATGTCCCGGAGATGAATTTTCTCATGCTTGATGGTGAGGGTGACCCAAACACGTCTAAATCATTCAGTGATGCGATTGAGGCTCTATTTTCCACTTGCTTACACGTTGAAATTCATGGTCAAAAAGGGCGATATGGGTATCGATTACGGTGTGTTGCCTCTCGAAGCGCTTTGGTGGGCTGATGACATGTCTGCTTTCGCCACGGGAAATAAAGACAATTGGAAATGGACAGTCATGGTTATGCAGCCAGAATTCATTACCCAAGACATGGTTGTAACGGCCACGAAGGAAGTAGAAAGAAAAAAGAAACCGGTTGCACTTCCTCTGGTCAGGTTTGAATCCTTCAAGGAAGGAAAGGCAGCACAAACATTGCATATTGGACCGTTTTCAGAAGAAGGACCTACCATTGAAAGAGTACATTTGCACATCGAGGAAAACGGCAGTCAACGGGTCGGCAAGCACCACGAAATATACTTAAGCGATATCAGGCGAGCCGCCCCGGAAAAATGGAAAACCATCGTCAGGCAACCCATGTCAGGATGATATAGCCGAATCAGCTCGCTTATTACGACCGCTAAGCTGCGTTGACTTAAAAAGCCTTATCCAAAATTTCAAGGATTCTTTTCCGGAGCTGAAGCCGTACGCGGAGGAGCCGGCGACTGCGGAATGAGTGATGAAAGTGGGCAAGTCGGTTTCCGATCCCGATCAATATTCGGGTATAATATACAGCATAGAAAGATTGCGTTTTCCCGCATAACCCCAACGTACCGCGACATGGACTTTCTTTGAATCCTTTGTCCCATTTGAATCCAGATCGATTTCAGTGACGTTCCAATTTACGGAATACGGGCCCTGGACGCTCACATGAGGGTTGTTTGCCGGATCGAGATCAGCGTGTTGATATGGCAGCTGCATCAGATTCTCTATCTGTTCCTCTGCCAGTGCTGTTGCTTCGCTCATTTTCCGAGCAGAAGCATTACCCTTAGTAGAGGTCATCTGCATGGCGGCAACTGCCAAAATGCCGATTGAAAAAATCGTCATGACAATAAGCACTTCGACGAGGGTAAAACCCCTGGCGGATATCTGCATTTGTTGCTCGATTAGCTGTCTTCTTCGCATAAACGATCTCGTGGATTACAGACCCAGGTTGCGGCACTTGACCCCATCGGTCAATGTGCGGCGTACCTTTGCCCCGCGGTAGGCAGGCTCCTCAACGGTAATTGAAATGCTGACGGTTCGAATATCGGAGAGCTGTGAAAGTGGCACGGGACTTCCCAGATTGTTGCCGTCAGCATCAAAATAGGCAAATTTTAAATTTTGCACATTGCTGATTAGGGGCGCGCCGGTTTCACTATCTGTGGTTTCATATAGAATCTGATAAAGCCGGGTGCCTTGAAGCACATAAGTGGTGCGCTCAGAGTTTGTTTCTTCCAGTATGCCGTTAAAGTCATCTATTCCTGCATCGATGCTGTCGGCTGTAAAGCGCATTTTTTCGGCCTCGGCCGACTCGATACCGAAATTACCGCTGGCTTTGGGATCAAGGCCTGCCGTTCGAATATCGTACAGCATGACTTCCATAGCCGCCCTCACGTTTTGCTGTGCATCAGCGGAAACACTCTGGGTGGTATAACTTCGACCGGAAATTGAAAACACACCATAAATTGCCGATGCCACGACGGACATAATCACCAAAGCGACAAGAAGCTCATTCAGGGAAAAGCCCCTTTCACCATCAACAAGACTTCGCGTACTTTTTACAAACTTCATATTATCATTCCATCCTGACAGAATTTCTATAAGCGATCTCAAAAATAGGATTTTGGTTCAAGATTCCATCTTCGCCTGAAGGCTACGACGGGACAGGCGCGGCGGAGCCGAGCTTTAAACCGGAGGCAACCTGTTGGTTGTCGAGGATTTAAAGCGAGGCACCAACAAAGATATTGGGCCAAAAGACATTTTTGAGATAGCTTCTAAGTGTCGTTAATGCTCCCAAGCCGGTTTATGGTAATCAACTTCTGGCTGCCTTTTGAATTTTGAAGTGTTACCGCCCCGGTCAATCCACCACCACTTAAGGTTGCAGGATCAGGAAAGCCTCTTCGGTCAAACCGCGTGCGGTTATTGGGAGAATCAAAAGTCGTCGGTAAAGCTATGCTGACACCGGACGGAAGCTGTCTGTTCCTGATGACCGTTTCATCAGCATCCAGGTTCCAATTGCCCGTATTGCCACCGGCACCGTTGTCGATAAAAATGCTGTAACCATTGGCCTTAAATACAACAGCAACGATGGTCATTTCGCGCGAAGCTCTTAATTTGGCTGCCTGCAAATCAGCTCTAAGATTACTTGAAGCACCGCGCAGCTTTATTTCACTGCGCCAGGAAAGCATGCTGGGTGTGGTAATGGTCGCCAAAATAGCGATGATGCTGGTTACTGTAAGAAGCTCGTATATAGTGAAGCCATTTTGTTTTTTCATTTTCAAGTTCCGATGCCCTGATTTCAACTAATTGGCTGATACCACCAGAGTTTTTTGTAGGAAGAAAGATTGCCGCGCAATTTGGAAAGTGAAGTGCAATCATAGTAGATATCAACACCACCATCCATTCTGACAGCACTTCCCAGGGCAATCACAGCTCCATATATTGCCTTATTTCCGCCCCCGCTAAATCTAAAGTTGCCTTTGATAGCAATTAAACCGTGCCACAGAAAGTCCCCTTTTACCTCAAGATCTCCTTCAACCAGAAGAATACATAACCATCAGATGCCCTGATCTCCAGGTCGCCTTCCGCACGAAACACTCCGGGATTTTCCGGGGAACCAAACGTTTCATTTGAATACTGAGATTCCGATAGCAGCGGTGATCGACTGAAGTAATTGCTGATAAGCGGGTAGGGATAAAGAGATAAGTCTTGATCGATCTTTTCACTAGGGCCGGTATCTCCTGTGTAATCGATAACAGATAAAGGGGAATTATGAAGAATGTCATACGCTTCTTCACATTTGTCTTCCTCTCCGGGCGGGCCTTCACCGAGCACACTGCCGCTGACACCGTTAGCATAGACATCATCGCCGACCCATAGTGCGGCCTTCGGCATGGGGAAAGCTTCTTCATAGCGAACCCCAACATTAACTACAGCCTTGCCGCCCCGATAGTCGGTTCCGTGACTTTCTACGATCTCTACAGGGTATCCAATCCCGTCAGTGTTATATTCCAAAAGATAATCTTCATTGGTATCACCATAAAACAATACCTTACCGTCTTGCATTTCATGCATAATACTCACGTCAAAAAATGGGGGACTGTTTACATTGCTGATACTCCCTTGCCAATCTAAAGTGGCATTTTCAATTTGATCTTCATCATCAAGAATAGAAGGCAATAATCTTAATGTGCTGGTTATTCCGCTCTCAGCATTAAAAAAACAGCGCTTGCGGATCAGATTATTTGTGGCGATTTCAAGCTCGGTATTGCTGGTTCTTATCGATGCAACGCCCATGATAGACAAAAGCGCCAACAACATGATGACAACGACTAGCATGGATCCTTTTTGATTGTTCATCTGAAGCGTCCTCTATA
>JARRLM010000280.1:0-5621 GCA_037386985.1 Acidobacteriota bacterium
GGCATGGCCTCTTTGGCCGCCATTCTTAAAGACAGAGACTATGACGTCACCGGATCCGACGAGGGTGTCTATCCGCCTATGAGCGATTTTCTCTCACAGAAACAAATTCCCGTTTTCCCGGGATACCATGTCAGGAACCTGGCGGCCAATCCCGACCTGGTGATCATAGGCAATGCACTCTCCCGGGGGAATCCTGAGATCGAATACGTGCTGAACCGGAGAATGCCCTATATTTCTTTTCCCGAAGCTCTCAAATTCTTTTTTCTGCAAAAAAAGACTCCTATCGTTGTTACGGGAACCCATGGAAAAACAACAACCACATCCATGATCGCCTGGATCCTGCATACAGCCGGGTTCAGTCCCGATTTTCTCATTGGGGGTATCTCCGAAAACTTCCGGTCAAGTTACGGGCTGGAGGGGGGGCAGTACTGTGTTGTAGAAGGGGATGAATACGACTCGGCCTTTTTCGACAAGGGTCCCAAATTCCTTCATTATCTTCCTTACGTAGCAGTTATCGGAAATATTGAATTTGATCACGCAGATATATATACGGATCTGGAAGCGATAAAACTACAATTCAGACGCTTTGTCCATCTCATACCACAGCAAGGCTACCTTGCCGTAGGAGCTGACAGTCCGGCAGCGCTGGAAATCAGCCGGTTCTGCCATGGAAAGACAGAAACCTTCGGGATAGACAGCGAAAACGTATGGAGTCCTGCAAATATGCAGTTGCAGGATAACAGGATCCGTTTTGATATCCTGCACCGTAAAAAACTGTTTCAACAGGTTCGTCTTAACGTCTATGGCAACTATAATGTCCGGAATGCACTGGCTGCAACCGCGATCCTGAATCACCTGGGAGTCTCCGGAGAGGATATACGCCGCGGCCTGGAATCATTTACAGGTGTCCGGCGCAGGCTGCAGCTTCGTGCCACTGTCGGTGGTGTCCGCATATACGAGGATTTCGCACACCACCCAACCGCAGTGCGTGAAACACTCCGGACCATGAGGGAAACCTTGCATCCGACACGTTTGTGGGCAATTTATGAGCCGCGATCGGCAACCAGCATCATTCGAAAGGTTTGCCGGGAAGTGCAGGCTGACGATCTGATTGTGATCATGTCCAACGGAGGTTTCGGGGATATTTACACAAAACTCCCGAAGGCCCTGGAACAGCAACATGCAAAATCGTATTCCACAGTTCAGGAAAAGGCCCGATGAAACGTATGCGCAAGCTTTGGCTGTTACTATTGCTCCCCGTTGTCACGACAGCAAGCCTGTGGAGCTGGCAACAGGCTCCTCCGGCGGAGATACAGGACGCGAAACCGGGAGGTTATAAAGTCTCGGTCAAGGTGAATATGATCAACGTACCGGTTACGGTGAGAAAACCGGAAGGGGGATTCATCAAGGAATTGAAGAAGGATGCATTTCGCATTTATGAAGACGGCGTTCCACAGGAAATCGTGCTCTTTACACAGGAAAGGCTCCCGACACGCATTGCGATTGTCCTGGACATAAGCGGAAGCGTCCAAACCGCCTGGGGCAGCATCAGGCACGCTACAAAGCGGTTCCTGGAGTATCTCGATCCCGAAGATAGATTTTCGCTCTATACTTTCAATACCCAGACTCGGTTGAGAATGGACTGGGGGATTTCAAGAGACCGGAGTACGGTATCCTTCGAAGAAGCATTGGAAGCCGCCATACGCTCGGAAGCGGCCGTGTACATTGTCAGCAAAACGGAGGCCGTCCGGCAGTTGTATCTCTATGTAAAATCCAAAAATAATATATACGCCAATATCCGTCCCGAAGTTTTCATGTCCGCAGACCTGATGCTCCGCAAACTGGCACGCGACACCGGTGGGCGCGTACTGTACCCGAACAGCTTCGGCCAGCTGGATGACATCTACGAAGAAGTGGATGAAGAATTACGGAATCAATACACCATCGGGTACATATCGAACAATCCTGTGAACGACGGATCGTACCGTCAGATTGAGGTCAGAGTGAACGCACCGGGGGCTTCCGTGTCGGCCCGCCCCGGATATTATGCTCCGGACGAAGCATCCTCCTTTTAAAAACCGCACCGGCAAAAAAACTAGGATCAAATACCAGCTATTTTGATGCCTTTTATTCCAGTTTTACCGTTACATCGCGGGTGAGTACAAAACTGAGTTCATCTTCCACCTGGAATTTTACTTCATCGCCGCGTGTGGCTAAAACCGTTGCACCTCCCGCACCGCCTCCAACAGCCGCTCCAATAGCAGCGCCTTTTCCACCGCCTGCAATCGCTCCTATGACGGCTCCAATTCCGGCTCCAACTCCGACCTTAGCGGCGTCTTTCTTCTTGGTGGATTCCGCTTCAAAGGTGAGAATTTCCGTTTGTAGAGGATAGGTCTGATTCCCAATCCTCACATTGACCAGTTGAAGAGAAATTGCTGCGAGCCCTTCCACACGACCGGATCGCGCTACGTTTGACAGCTCTCCCTCAAGAAGGCTTCCCCGGGGTGCTGTAACATTCCCATTCACCTCGATATCCTGGTCTAGAATGGCGCGGAACGTGTCTCCCGTTTTATTGACAGCCGTATCCAGAGGATCCTGTAACCGAACCCGAATATTGGTGCCGTTAGGTATCGTGGAATATTTCGGCTCTTGAACCTGCGGAACTGCCGGCTCTTCCATAGCCTGGCGCGCAGGTGGAGCAGGTTCGGTTTCCATTGGCTGCGGCTCCGGTATAACGGCTTCTCTAACTTCGGCAGAGGACTGTTCGGGTATGTTTGAAGGCGCCTTCACGGATACCTGTGGAGGAGACTCCTTCCTGGACGGTACGGGTTCATCAACCCGCTGCGCCTCTTCCTGAACAGCTTGCGGCTGTTCAGTTTGTGAAACAGACTCTTGCGCTGTCGCCGGCTGTTGTTGTTCCACGCTCTCCTGATTCGTCCCACCGCAACCGGCTATCCCCAAAAGCGCTATCCCTAAAAGGGCGTACTTTATACGTAACATAGAATCATCTCCTCTGAGATATTTAGGATACTCAGATCCATAATTCACACTGACCACTGACCGGAATAAAAATCTTCGATTCCAAACGGGTCGCTCCCTGTAATCATAGCTTTGTAAATAGACAAAAGAAAGGGGACCTGCGGGATCGTTTTACTGTATAGGGCATGTAAGCGCGCTCATCGAATAATGTTCCCGCATCTCCTCCCCTAAATAAAAGGATACAAAAGAAATATCTTTTTATCCTGAAATTCTTCACATATTGCCTCTTGACATGCAGCACAAATTCATTTTAGCCTTTGCCCTGCCTCAGTAGTTCTCTCGAATTCAAACAGGAGCCTGCAGTGGGACCTCCTCCCATGCAGTGCAGGTTCAACACATCAACATTTTGAATCGGAGAACTACAAGTGTATAAACCCGCCTGCTTTTACCAGGAATACGAAATATTTTTCATCGCTGAAAATTCAACTCCGGACGAATATCAATCCATTCCCGAAAGACTGGAATTAAGCGACGATGAAATCATAGCAATACAAAAGGCACTTCAGAAGATCACTCGTCGGCGGATCCCCGATGCCAGTGACGCCGAAGACCTCGTCCAGGACACGCTGTTAACCATGATAACCAGGAATCCCGGCAATAAATTGAAAAAAGGGCTGCTCGTATGGTGCCAGGGAATTCTGCGAAACAAAGTCGGAAATTACTATCGCAAGACTCAGCGCCATTCTTCTCTTAGAGAACAGAATCCCGACATCGAACAAGGAAACCAGGCATCTTCCATCATTGCATCCCCGGAAATTACGGTATCGGCCAATGAACTGCAGTCCATTATCAAAGAAAAGGTTTCCGAGTTTCCTTCGTCAATACGCCGGGTTATGGAGCTTCTGGTTTCCGGACTCGAAGCGGGGGAAATCGCGAGCCAGCTCTCGTCAGAATCATATCAGAATGTGATCAATCGTCTTTATCGTGGACGCAAACGACTGGCGCGCGAACTGATCAAGTGCGGTTTCAGCCCGAATTCGCAGAGTGGAAGAAATCGAAGGAGGACCCCGGGAAATAGAATCCGCACTTCCCGCAAGGTTTCATAGCCTGCGGCCTGTTAAGATTGGAGGATCACATTTACGGAACAGTGTGAAAGAATTCGCTCCGTTGTACTACCGAATAAAACCTCGCGGATCGGGCTGTGTCCATATGCGCCCATGATCAGGAGATCTATATCCCCAGAAGCGACAAGCCCGCTAATTATCGAAGAAGGTTTGGAACTGACTTCAATCTGCTTTTTTGGAATCACTCCGTGATGTGCAAGGAAGGCTTCTGCGGGTGCAAGGATTTCCCCACTTGAATCTTCCGACGGAACAACCGTAACCAGGGTACAGTTCGTACCCGGACGCGCGGCAAGTTCGGCAGCGACCAATAACGCGCGAGCAGAATGAGAACTGCCGTCATAGGCAACGAGAATATTGCTGATTTCACTCTCTTCCTGGAATTCAGTCCCGGCCACAAGAACGGGACGAACGGAGCTTCGAATCACAGGCGCTACCAGAGAATCGATGGTCTCCTTTGTATTGGCCGTAGGATTGTAGCCTGTACGCGAAACAATGACAATGTCATGTGCCACTGCACTCTGGCTGATAATCTCATTGGGTATTCCTGTTTTCGTTTCGGTGGAACAGGAAATGCCGCGGGAATCACATTGTTCGGCAAACTGGTCCAATCGCTCCCGGCATCTCATACTCATCTCGTCTATCAGGGACTGGCTCTCTCTGAAGGAGTGGGGTACTACAGACGGCATAAATCCGTCCGGTGTACCTATCATAGGAACTTCAAACGCCGTAATATCGATGATCGCAACGGCATGGACATGACTGCCCTCTTTTCTGGACAGCCAGAAGGCATAGTTTCTGGCACTTGCATCACTGGGTGCTTCAGCCAAAGCAAGAAGGATGGAGCGGATCATAAGACCTCCCATATAAGATCAGAGCCATATCTTGTGGTCTTCAACGGGCCTAAACAGGAACCTTGCCTGCTATTGTCCGGCCAACCGTAACGAAATACCTTAAGGTTCCTTTATCGGCCGCATATTATGCAGTTCCGAGATCAGATTTTATCCTGAACAGGCTCACGATATCGCTTCTGGATACTATCCCTACCAATTTCCCGTTTTCGATCACAGGCATACACTCGATATCCTCGGATGCCATTCTATTCAGTACTTCGGAAGCATTATCGGTCGGCCGCACACAGGCTATATTTTCTATAGGTGTTATTATGTCGCGAACCTGCTTAAAGGTCCACAACTCTCTGGCAATAGGCTTGACCTTATCCAGAGAAACCATACCCATAAACTCGTCCCGGTTAAAAACCGGGAAATGAGTAAACTGGTACTTATAGATGTAATCTTGGACAAGCTCTTCAACGGAAAGCAGCCAATCTACGCTTACGACATCATCCGTCATTACCTGACGTACCGGAACACCTTTCAGAGCCTGCCTTTGCATAACAGACTGGTAATTTCCCACGGCCGCCAGTTTCATAAACAGTCCTATGACAACCAGCAGGACTGAGAACAAACTCTGGATTACGGGTAACAGGAGAATGCCAAAGATAATGAAAAAAAGTGCCAG
>JARRLM010000281.1:0-4041 GCA_037386985.1 Acidobacteriota bacterium
CACCGCGCGTCGGTGAATTCGTCGGATCTATACTGCTCGCGCGAAAGGAGAATATTCCGGTAACCTCGACCATTGCCGCTTCGCTGTTCGAACGCATCGTCGACTTTCTGGCGGTTATGGTGCTGTTCGGTTCCTACATGGCGTTTTTTGCCGGATACCATATGCCTTCTTCCAGTAAGGGAAGAGAAATCTTTGAGACGATTCGCACCTCAACCACAGTGGGATTCTGTGCGGTGATTATCATTCTGATTGCGCTGGTTTTGATCCTGCGCAGTCGCCGCTGGCATGATTATGCGCCCCGGGTTATACGCAAGCACCTGCTTTCTTTTCTCAACGGTCTCCGCGCGATAGAAAGCCGACGCGCAGCAATCAAGACACTCTTACTCTCGCTGCTGATCTGGTTGGCCATCAGCGGTCAGCTTGACTGTCTGATCCGCGCATATCTTGCTGTCTTTCCCGTAACGGGTGTTCTATTGCTTGTAGGTGTTACGGTAGTCGGAGTCGCGATTCCCACGCCCGGCGGGGTGGGCGGATTTCAGTTTTTCATGGACCTGTCGCTGATCCATTTCTTCGGCCGGTATCTTTCAGAAACCGATCCCGCGTCGCAGGCAGCGGGAATCAGCAACGGAACCTATGTTTTTTCCATGATTCCGCTCATTCTCGT
The DNA here is from genome assembly GCA_037386985.1 of Acidobacteriota bacterium. Lineage (GTDB taxonomy): Bacteria > Acidobacteriota > UBA6911 > UBA6911 > UBA6911 > UBA6911. Next base: position 665 of record JARRLM010000281.1, read on the forward strand.
TGGCTTGATTCTGCTGCATCGGGAAGGTCTTTCCTTCGGCACTGCCGTCAGGCTCCAGGATGATATGGAAGACAAAACTGTTTGAGATAAGCGGAGCCGGGTTGTACCGAATCGATATAGCCGTAGGGGCATTCCTCCCGGCATTTTTTACATCCGTCGCAGATAGCTAGATCTATGTAGTAATGCTCCTCCGCTGTTACAAGAAGGAAATCCCGCACCTCTTCAGCGTCCGATAGCCGTTTATCAGCGGCATATGAATGCCAAATTAAGTACTACCGACTGCCGACAGCGGCTTCCATCCCCCGTTGATGCCGAGGACCTCGCCCGTGATGTAGCTGGAGTCGTCGGATGCCAGAAAAAGTGCCGCTGTGGCGACATCCCCGGTTTCCGCCAGGCGACCCAGTGGCACCATGCTCGATGCCTGTCTTTCCTTTTCGGGACCTTTCCAGAAATCGGTATTGAAATCCGTTTTAACGATCCCGGGAGCCAGGGCATTCACCCGGACGTTGTATTCCGACATTTCGAGCGCCAACTGTTTGGTGAGCATGATTATGCCGGCTTTGGAAGTCGAATAAGCGCCGGCTCCCGCCGCAGGCGTCAATCCGACCTGGGAGGAGATGTTGATAATGCAGCCGCCGTGATTTGCAATCATTGCTTTTCCTACAGAGCGGCAGCAAAGGAAAGTGCCTTTCAGGTTTGTATCGATGACGGAGTCCCAGTCATCATCGCTGCACTCTAAGAGCGTCCGGCCGGGTATCCAGACCCCGGCACAATTCACAAGAATATCGATTCTTCCGAAAGCATCGATTCCCCGCTGCGCCATTTTCTCGACGTCGTTTCGAGCGGTGATGTCGGTCTGAAAAGCCAGGGCACGGGCCCCCAGCTTGAGGATCGCCTCTTCAGTCTCATGAAGTTTGCCGTCGTCAATGACACTATCACAGACGACGACATCGGAACCGGCCTCGGCAAAAGTCAGAGCAATGGCTTTGCCGATACCTCTCCTTGCTCCCGTGACGACGGATACTTTTTTCTTGAGGCATTGATTTTTCATTTTCTGCACCGTACTGGAGTAAATTTTTATTTTGCAGGGTCAGGCGCGCGGCAGAAAAAATTCCCGGCATTGTTGGTGCTGCCCGTGCCCGTATAGACCGCAACCTGGGGGTAGGGGCAGAGCGGCCGAGTCATGTCGACACGGTTGTCGGTTACATGGTATGCGGTTATCCTGTCCGGCGCTATCCCAGCTTCACGCCAGCGTTCCATTGCGCTCACATAGTCGGCCTGATCCGGTGCGGCCCCGCCTCTGCAGTGCCCCATCGCAGGGACCATGAACAGTCGCACCCAGTCGTCCTGTCCCGAACCCATGGTGGAAAGAACACTCGAGTAATAGTTGATGGTATTGCCCGGGGCGATCCCGAAATCACTCCAGCCGTGATACAGGAGGAGTTTGCCGCCGCGGGCTTTAATTGATTCCAGGTCGGGATCTATTGCATTGATAAAGCCTGTCTTTTCATCGGCAAGTGCTGTGTCCCGGTCCCGGTCGAATGTTCTCCAGTCCCATTCGGCATCCTGATAAGTCAGGTGAAAGGTTCCCATAGACACGGAGGACGGCTGTTTGGTGTTAAAAACCATCCAGGTGGTTTCGCTCCCCTTTGCCTTCCCGGGAAATATGATTTTTCCCGTGCTGAATTTTGTCGGGGCGTATACGCTCTTTACCGCGTCGAGCTGCGGCTGTGTCAGGCAGTTCTCCGAATCGCCTGCTCGACAGAGCAGGGAGGCTGGATCGAAATCGCATTGGCGCGGATTTGTGAGAATACCGTCTTTGACGCCGTCCAGTGCGTCGCAGGAATTCAGAACCGCCCTGTTCAACATCTCCAGTTTGGTCCGGGGAACGTTGCTTTCAGGATTCTTCAGGATCGGAACCGCTACTGCCAGGTCGGAGGCGTGCAGGTGGCTATGGTAATTGGCCGGTGCGCCTGCAATGATGGCGTCGTAGTCCTCGGGATACCGTTGCGCTTCCATCAAACCCTGTCGCCCACCGGTGGAACATCCATTCCAGTAGGACAAGCTCGGCCCGCTTCCGTAGAAGGCTCCAATAAGCGTTTTGGACTTCACGGTCATTTCATGTACGGAACGATACGCATAATCGACGACCTTTTCAGGGTGTCCGATGCCGAACAGCGCATTTGCGCCTTTGTGACCCGTATCGGTTGATGCCGTGGCATATCCTTCCCCCAACGCCGCCGCCATGGCGGAGTAGCTGATCGTCCCGGCAAATCCGCCATTGCCGACCCCCTGGAATTTGCCGTTCCAGTTTTTGTCCGGAAGCCACAGTTCCATTTCAATATGGGAGTCCGGAGACGGATGCAGGACTGCGGCTATCCTGCAGTATCCGGGCAAATCTAGGGAAGGAGGCGGTGGGAAGGAGGGCGCATTTGCAGGAGATCTATACGGCCCCGCGGGGATCAGTTCGGCCGATGTGATTGTTGTGTCGGGAAGGGGTACCGTTTTCAGATCCCGGCAGGGGGTCTGTGCCAATGCTGTCGCGGTACAAAGCATAATGGGAATAAAAAATTTAAACATAATACCTCCTGAATGGTGCCTTCTCGATGTGAAGCGCGTTCACTATACCGCAGATCGATACTATACATCGACGGGGATGGTCTGATCCATAAAATGGTGTAAACGGCAGTCTGGCACCGTTTTTCTATGTCAGGGTAAAAATCGCCAGGAGAAGAACCACGCCGTTATTCAGAGAGTGAGCGGCCATGGATGCGATGATAGACCCGCGCCACTCGCGAATAGCGCTTAATGTAAATCCGATCGTAGCCAGTACAGGAACGGCGATCCATCCCTGGGGATGAATGACGGCAAACAGGAACCCGGTTGAGATACCGGCCAGGGACCAGTGGAGACGCCGGCGCAAATACCCGAACAGAAGCCCGCGGAAGAATGTCTCTTCAACAATGGGCGCCCAGACGCAGGCCAATCCCATTATCAGGATCATCGGGATGGGGTCTCTGCTGATTTCGTTTACGATCGGGTGAGAAGGAACGGACCCGGTGGATCGAGAGATCAGAAGGACAGGGATGATTGCCACGGCCAGGAGCGGCAATCCTGCGAGGTAACCCAGGATTCCGGATGCAACTTCACGAAAGAAACCTTGACCCCGATGCCATCCTAGAGCTGTAAAGATATTGTTCCACTTCGAACCGCGGAAATAGGGCCAGGCCAGCGCAGCCAGGATAACCGGAAAGGCGAATAGGGAAGCGACAAGCTGGTAGCCCGGTGACAGCCAGCGAGCCAGCGCCGGCAGGGCGATTAAACCGGTAATAAAAATTGCAAATGCTTCACGGAGTGAAGCGCCCGGATCTTCCACC
>JARRLM010000282.1:0-4035 GCA_037386985.1 Acidobacteriota bacterium
CCGGTATAAGTCGTTTCGAGTTTCGGCTGCATTGCGGACACGGCCGGCTGCTATTACTACGATATTGCTGCCATGGATCTCTTCAATGGAACCGGCACCCAGGATACGCGTGTCGTAGCCACGAATAGGTCCGGCTTCGGACAGGTCCAGGGCTTTTCCTTTCGGAAGACCTTCCCTGATGTCCACAAGAGTGACTGAGGCACTGCGGTTTTCGGCAATAAAAAAAGCGCTGTTGGCGCCGACATTCCCGCTGCCGATAATGCTGACTTTTATCATGGTTTCTCCAATATGTGGTCTTTTGTTTTCCTCTTTGAATATTATTTACATCTTGTCCCAGTTTCACAAGATATCAATGGCGCTCTTTTATGAAATGATGCATGTCAGGTTCCGCGGGCCTTGACGAATAGCTTTTGAGAATTAATTAAGGATAAAAATTTATTAGTTGCGCTAATATACAGGGGGATAGAACCTGAGGATCGGGGCCATAGGCGCGGCTTTCCCAACTAACAGGTCAAATTACGGCGCTTGTCTTGACCATCCCGGTGAAATGGGTATACCTTTAACCGGGCATGGATGGTTCATTCATGGTTCCTCTCGCGGATCCTTCTGGTCGAATGGACGCTGATGAAGCGAGTTTCATCGGAAAATACTCGATAAATATTTCATGTCCGACCCGAAATGGACCGATTCTATCGAAGTAGCTGGTATTAAAGGAATATTCATATGAACGCCCCGACAAAGCACGCTAAAATTCTGGCATGGGTTGATGAAATCGCAAAGATGACGCAGCCTGATTCCATCGTCTGGTGCAACGGCAGCGAAGCCGAATACGATACGATGATTAAGATCTCGGTGGACGCGAAACTGGCTACCCCGCTCGCAAAGCGGCCGCATTCTCATCTTTTCCGATCCGATCCTTCTGACGTCGCCCGTGTGGAAAATCGCACATACATCGCCTCCAAATCCGAAGAGGATGCAGGGCCGACCAATAACTGGATCAATCCCCAGAAATTGAAGTCGACACTGACGAAGCTTTATACAGGATGTATGCGGGGTCGTGTTCTGTATGTGATTCCTTTTTCCATGGGACCTATCGGTTCTCATATCGCTAAGATAGGAATTCAGATAACTGATTCTCCTTATGTTGTAGCCAACATGCATATCATGACACGTGTCAGCAATAAGGTTTTTGATATCCTGGGGGAATCCGGCGATTTCATTCCCTGTCTGCATTCCGTCGGGAAACCCCTCCTTGCAGGTCAGGATGACGGTGGCCATTGGCCGTGCGCCCCCCTGGCCCAGAAATATATCGCCCATTTCCCTGAAGAGCAGGCCATATGGTCCTATGGTTCGGGCTACGGGGGCAATGCTCTCCTCGGCAAGAAATGCCTCGCACTTCGTATCGCTTCTGTTATCGCGAGAAAAGAAGGGTGGCTGGCCGAACACATGCTGGTTTTGAAATGTACCAATCCGGAAGGCAAGTCGAAGTATGTCGCCGCGGCTTTTCCGTCCGCATGCGGCAAGACGAATCTCGCCATGCTGGTTCCGACGATCCCGGGCTGGAAGGTTGAAACGGTCGGGGATGACATCGCCTGGATGAAGCCGCACAAGGATGGCAGGCTTTATGCCATCAATCCTGAAGCGGGATTTTTCGGTGTTGCTCCCGGAACTTCCGTGGATTCGAATCCGAACGCGATGAGCACCGTTGAAAAGAATACCATTTTCACGAACGTGGCATTGACGAAAGATGGAGATGTCTGGTGGGAAGGGATTGGATATGATGCTCCCGGTACGCTGATCGACTGGACGGGCAAACGCTGGAAACAGACTAAGCAAGGAAAAAGCCGGTCGCCGGCTGCGCACCCCAATTCCCGGTTCACGGCGCCGATCTCCCAGTGCCCATCTGCGGCACCCGAAAGGGAAGATCCGTCCGGAGTTCCTATCGACGCCATTCTGTTCGGCGGGCGCCGGCCGACAACTGTTCCTTTGGTAACCGAAGCCTTTGACTGGAATCACGGAGTGTTTATGGGATCGATCGCGGGTTCCGAAATAACGGCGGCAGCCCTGGATCTCAAGATCGGATCGGTGCGGCGCGATCCTTTTGCCATGCTGCCGTTCTGCGGCTATAACATGGGAGATTACTTCGCACACTGGATCAGGATGGGGAAGCAGACTCCGAAAGCTGTCCAACCGAAAATCTTCTTTGTCAACTGGTTCCGAAAAACCAAAGATGGCAAATATCTCTGGCCGGGATACGGCGAAAACAGCCGAGTGCTCAAATGGATTTTCGAACGCTGCGAAGGCAGGGGCAAAGCCGTAGAAACCCCAATCGGATATATGCCCGATTCCGATGCAATCGACAGACCTGCCGATGTTTCGGACGAAGCAATGAAAGAACTGCTTTACGTGGATAATGTAAAGTGGAAAGCCGAGCTGGACGATGTCAAAACCGGGCACTACCCTAAATTCGGCTCCAAATTACCGCAGGAACTCAAGGACCAGCTTGACGCGCTCTACCGGCGTTTGGGATAATTACTCTTCAATTCGAATACAAGAGTTGAAAAAATATTTATTTCCGGACATACAGGCCGGATTATAAATATTCGCCACTCTACATTCGTCTGAAAGTCTGAGTTTCGGTCAACAAACGATCCGATTTTTGCAATAACAGACACAAAAAGCCTTATATTGGATGTCCAGGTTTATTTGATGGAGAATACAGAAATGAGTATGTACAATCCCCTTGCCGAATCCTTAAACAAGGATCTTCAGACCGGTGCCCCGCAAATTTACAATCTGCTTTCGGCGCGCGGGAAATCCATATACTTCCCCTCCAGAGGCATTCTCGGTCAAACCGCTCAAGCCAAGGGTGCGGAAATTAATGCAACTATAGGGACTGCTTTTGAAGAGGACGGTTCTCCTCTCGCCCTTGAGTGCATGGAAGCCATGGTGAATGTGCCCTCGGAATGTTTCCTCTATGCCTCAAGTTATGGAGTGCCCAAATTACGTGAGGAGTGGGGGAGGCTGCTGGCTGTAAAGAACCCGGGCTTGCAGGGTAAAACCTACAGCCTGCCGGTCGTAACCGCCGCACTGACGCATGCGCTTTCCGTTGCAGGGTACCTGTTCGTCGATTCGGGGGATACAATGATCCTGCCCGATCTGTACTGGGATAATTATGAGCTGGTGTTTGCAGAAGCTTTCGGGGCCAATTTCTCACTTTATAATACTTTTCTGAATAGCGGGTATGATGTGGAGGCTTTTTCCCGGGCTCTTCGCGGGGACCAACCGGGCAAGAAGATAGTCCTGCTGAATTTTCCCAATAATCCGACAGGGTATACTGTGACAAATGGGGAAGCAAAGGCTCTGTCGGCTGAGATAGGAAAGGCTGCCGAAGAAGGAAACCAGATTATTGTGTTGCTGGATGATGCCTATTTCGGATTAGTCTATGAGGAGGGGATTTTCCAGGAATCTCTTTTCTCCTATCTCGTCGATTTACATCCTAATGTTCTTGGCGTAAAGCTCGACGGTCCGACTAAAGAGGATTATGTATGGGGATTCCGCGTAGGATTTATGACTTTCGGATTTCAGGGGGCGACCGATGCCCAACTCAAGGCTCTGGAAAATAAAGCCGCCGGTATAGTGCGCGGGAACATCTCTAATGTCCCGAATCTCTCCCAATCAATCTTGCTGGAAGCGTATACGGCTTCCGAATATGCCGAGCAGAAAAAACAGAAATACAATATCCTCGCCGGCCGGGCCAAAGAGATACGTTCCGTTCTGGAAAAACATCCTGAATATGCCCAAAGTTACGAAGTCATGCCGTTCAATTCAGGCTACTTTATGTGTGTCAAACCGATTGGTGTTACCGCCGAAGATGTGCGCAAGGAACTGCTGGCAAATTTCAACACTGGAGTTATTGTGCTTTCCGGATTAATCCGGCTGGCTTTTTCATCTGTGCCTACGGATCGTATCGGGAAACTTTTTAAGAATCTGCATCAGGCAGTTCAAAACCTGCGTGCATAGATCGGATGCAAT
>JARRLM010000283.1:0-4016 GCA_037386985.1 Acidobacteriota bacterium
AGGAAGCCGTAGCCGTTCTGGATATCACCCTGACCAAGGAAGTGTATTGGGAAAAATACCTGCCGCTGGACGATACAGACTGTCTTGAAGCCGTCAGCCGTGCCAACTCGGTCCACCTGACCGATCAACGGCGCGCGCACCTGCTTGAACTTAAAAATGCCTTGTACACTCAGCAGCTTCAAAATCGCTTTCCGCTATTTCCGGGCGTGACCGATTTCATTCAATCGGCCGCGCAAAATTATCCTTTAGCACTGGCTTCCGGCGCAAGACGGGAAGAAATCGAAACCACGCTGAGAGCGACAGGACTGAATCAATATTTTCATGTTATTGTAGCTGCGGAGGATTTTACACTCGGCAAACCTCACCCGGAGAGTTTCCTGCTGGCGTTAAAACGGCTGAATGCAGCAAGGGGAACGATGTCTTCGGCAATACGTCCGGAGGAATGCCTGGTGATAGAGGATTCGATCGGCGGCGTGGCGGGCGCTATCGCCGCCGGGATGAGGTGTCTTGCGGTCAGCAACAGCTATCCCCCTGAAAAATTACAGAAGGCGAACAGGGTTGCCCGCTCACTGGAGGAGGTGCAGATTGAAAGCCTTCCGGCCCTGTTCGAACAACCATCGTGATCGTTAACATAATCAAAGCCCGACAGTCCTTTTCCGAAATGGCTGAGCTGGACGATGAAGCATTTCCCCTCGACAGGGCCGCCCTAACCCTGGCGCTGGAAGAATACCCTGACCTGGATCTCCCAAGATATTTACGACACCTGGACACTCTGGCTGCCCGGGTGGGCGTGCTTGCAGGCACAGACCGGACACCTGCAGGCATCATAGAAAGCATCAACCAGGTTCTTTATGTCCAGGAAGGACTGCGCGGCAACAGCGAAGACTACTTTAATCCCCTGAATTATTATCTGAATGAGGTGCTCGACCGCAAGCTTGGGATTCCTGTCACACTGTCCGTCATATATATGGAAGTGGCCAAGCGAATAAATTTTCCCCTGGAGGGAGTGGGATTTCCGGAACACTTCCTTGTCAAACATGTCGCCGGTGGAAGGGAAATCATAATCGATGCATTTAATTTGGGTCGGATTCTCACCCTGCACGACTGCCAGGAGCTTCTGGATAAAACCTATCATGATACCGTATCCATGAATCCTTCCCTTCTTCAGCCTATGAAAAATCGCGCCATCATCACGCGGATACTTTACAACCTCAAGGGCATTTATGAGGAGAATGAACAACACCATGAAGCTTTATCCGTCATCGAGAGGATATTGCTGCTCAATCCCGGGACACCATCGGAAGTAAGAGACCGGGGGTTGCTTTATATGCAGACGAGCCTATTTTCCAGAGCCTTATCAGATCTGGAATTCTACCTGGCCCATACAGAGGCACCCAAAGATCATTCCTCCATACAGGCTCATATCAAGACTCTCCGCGGCATCGTCTGCGCTCCGAACTGACCCGCATTTCCCGGAAGCATACTGCCTGCGGCGGTGGAGCAAGCGAAGCGGCGAAGCGAATGTGTCTCTCGACGGTGTGTTTTTGGAGTCATAGGACCTCCCGCAGAGCCGGAGGCTTGATTATGTGAGCCGCTCAAAACAGCACGAACAGCATTATCGGGGTCGGTATCGGGATCGGGATCGCAGTCGGTTTCGATATCGACCCCGATAGCGATACCGATACCGAATGTGCATGTCTTTTAAACGATGATAAAAACCTGAGGTTGTAGGTCAAACACACGCGAGATCATTCCCTGTAGACTCCCGGATCTGTCAAACCTTTGCTGCCTCCCCGGCAGAGTCGGGGGATCTCTCAATGGATTGGCTTAGAGGCTCCAGACGACTTTGCCTTTAACGATTGTCATTACGGGGCCGCCCCGAAGTTTCCAACCTTCAAAAGGCGTATTACGGCTGCGCGAACGGAAATCTTCCGAATGTACCGTATGATTCAGTTCCGGATCAATTACTGTAATATCCGCCCACGAGCTCTTGGCCAGCGTCCCTCTGTCCAGTCGCAGAATACGGGCCGGATTAGCAGAGAAAAGCTGGGCCATCCGCTCGAGCGGAATAATTCCCGTATGTACAAAACGGTCGTAAATAAGGCTGACTGCAGTTTCGAGCCCCACGATACCGAAAGGCGCCCGATCAAATTCAAGCATTTTATCGTTTATGTTGTGCGGAGCATGATCGGTCGCTATTGCGTCAATCACCCCGTCAACAAGTCCCTGTGAGAGCGCATCCACGTCATCCTGGGAGCGCAGGGGAGGATTCATCTTGGTGTTGGTGTCATAGGCGGTCACTGCAGCATCGGTTAGGAGCAGATGGTGCGGCGTTACTTCACAGGTGAGTGAAACCTGTCCCTCTTTTCTGGCGCTCGCGACAGCCTCCAGGGATCGTCTGGTGGAGAGATGCGCTATATGAGCGTGCGCCCCTGTCTGTCTTGCCAGGATGGCGTCCCGGACAATCTGGATCTCTTCGGCGGCAGGATTGATGCCGTGCAATCCAAGCAGGGTCGAATAATAGCCCTCATGCATCACTCCGCCTGCGGCAAGGTCCCTGTCTTCGCAGTGGTCGATGACGGGCAGATTGAAAAGGCTGGAATACTCCATCGCCCGCCGCATGATCTGGCTGTCCTGTACGGGGTGACCGTCGTCGCTTACGGCGACTATACCCGATCTGTACATCTCTCCGATTTCGGCAAGCGTCTTCCCCTGGCTGCCCTTGGTAATAGCACCTACGGGATAGACCGTAACCTTGGAAACTTCACGGGCTCTTTCCAGAATAAAGGACGTTACGGCTTCCGAATCATTTACGGGCTGCGTGTTGGGCATACACGCCACTGCCGTGAAGCCTCCCCGCGCAGCAGCGTTGGTCCCGGATTCGATTGTTTCCGCGTCTTCCCTTCCGGGCTCCCGCAAATGGACGTGCATATCGATAAATCCCGGCATCACAATGAGTCCGCGCGCATCAATTTCCTTACGGCCCTTTTTGCGGATTCGGGTTGCGATTTCCGTCACATGGCCGTCGTCGATGCCGACGTCCGCGACCTTGTCGAGATCCTGCGACGGGTCAACCACCCGTCCTTTACGTAGTATTAATTGCATATCGAGTTCACCGTTACCGGTTCAGGATTTCCGTTTCCGGCCGGAACACAGTCATAGGACCTCCGGCAGAGCCAGAGGCTTGATTTTGTGAGCCGCTCAAAGCAGCACGAACAGCATTATCGGGGTCGGTATCGGTCTCGCAGTCGCAGTCGGTTTCGATATCGACTCCGATAGCGATACCGATGCCGAATGTGCATGTGTTTTAAACGACGATAAAAACCTGACGTTGCAGGTCAAACACACGCGAGATTATTCCCTGTACACTCCCGGATCTGTCAAAACTTTCCTGCCTCCCCGGCAGAGCCGGGAAATCTCTCAACACATCAACGAGAGCGTCTCTTCGTTTTCAATCCCGTGTTGCCGGAAAGCAGGTACAGTACGGCCATTCGGGTTGCAACGCCGTTGGCGACCTGATTCAGAATCAACGAATAGTCCGCATCGGCGACGTCCGAATCGATCTCCACGCCGCGATTCATCGGTCCCGGATGCATCACAATTGTGTCTTTCTTTGCCAGGCGCATCCTCTCACGAGTAAGTCCGTAAAAATTATAATATTCCCGTGTGGATGGAATAAAAGCTTCATTCTGCCGCTCATTCTGCAATCGAAGCATCATGACCACATCGGAACCGTCGATTGCATCTTCAATTCGGCCTGTTATTCTGGCGCCAAGACGCTCGAATTTCCAGGGAATCAGTGTCGGCGGACCACAGACACAGACGTCCGCACCCATTTTATGAAATAGTATCGTGTTCGATCGTGCGACACGGCTGTGTGCGATGTCTCCGATGATGGCTATTTTCAGTCCTTTGAGCTTCTTCTTTACCGTTCGAACGGTCAACGCATCCAGAAGAGCCTGGGTCGGATGTTCGTGCATTCCATCCCCGGCATTGATAATGGAAGAACTGCATTC
>JARRLM010000284.1:0-6731 GCA_037386985.1 Acidobacteriota bacterium
TTGGATGCACTGCAACCGGTCTTTTGGGACAGCAGTCCGAAATGTCCCCGGAAGAGGAATGGAACAGCCTGACGCCCCGACAGCAGCAAACCCTGCGGCAACGGTATCGGGCTTTTAAAAAACTCACTCCCGAGCAGCAGGGAACAATCCGTAAACGCCAGCAACAGCTTAAGAATATGGATCCTGAGCAGAGGGCGAGAATTCTAAGAAACTATGCCCGCTATCAGGAGCTTACACCAAGACAGCGACAGCGGCTTGAGGACAATTTCCAGCGTTTTAATAATCTTCCCAAAGAGCAGCAGGAGAGGCTTCGGGAGCGTTACCGGCGTTATTTACAAATGACGCCCGAACGCAAGCAGCGTCTTCAGCAAGATTTCCGTCGCTGGCAACGGCTTACGCCTGAAGAACGTCAGCGCATTCGGCGACGGGGCGGTGCTACCGGTGCAAGGCAGTAACAATGATTAGTAATACCATCGCATGCCGGGGAAATCCTCATCTTCCATTTCCTTGTCATAGTAGGTCACTTCATAATATCCATTCCTGAACCGATTCATGAGCAGCGGCTGCCAGTGATCCGAATACCAGTGTAATTTTAAAAGTTGTTGGTTGTGCTTGAATGATCGATATGCTGCCCAGTAATGAAACGCGTCATTGATCCTGGTATCGAACTTCGATGTGGACAAGGTGATAAGATCCACAGTTTTATTGCTTTTGACGCTTACCTTCCGGTCGGGATTCTGCACGGTGGCCTTACCGCCATATACGCGGAGCCAATTCCGGTTTGCATCCAAACGGTACAGGCCTTCCCGATCGAATTCTATGAGGACATCCTTTATATGCACGCCAATATGGTTGTCCTCATACATTTCAAAAATTTCGATCAGGATAGAACCGCGCTCGAGACGGAGCACGATATTTTCAAGGCTTACACTCTCCATCCGTAACAAGGTTCTCTGATTTGCACGAAGGAATGCGCCTGCCCCGAGTTCAATTTCGGCAAGGCCGAACTCCGTCTGCAGGTTTATTCCGACGGGAATCTCCTGGAGTTTGTCTGCAAGGAACTCCATGCGCTGTCCGTCTAGATAAACTCCGCCGGCAATAAAATTGACGAGACCGGCACGAATTCCAATTACCTGTTGTCCAGATGCAATGAAAGGCAAGAGGCATGCCAGAACAACTCTTCCAGGGAACGATAACCTTTTCATGATAGATACGAGTTTTTATACCTTATCCATGTCCTGTTCGAGCTTTTTCCTGTAGCACGCTCTGTATTATAAATCATCAGATAAAACTTCAAACTCCAAACTTCAAACTTCAAACTTCAAACTAATTGCTTCTGTCTCCCGGCTTCTTCACACCATTGGTAAGGCAAATCCTGCAACCCATACCGGTCAGTGGCATCGGAATTTTATCAATATATTACTATTTTCCAATTGCCATACGGCTGCGGGAAAGCTAGGATCCTTTGCCGTGGAGATTCTCTGTGGTTGAAAAACTGAAAAAATCGCTGCTTTATACCTACGGAATAGCCGACCTGGGCTTTGTCCTGATGGTAAACATGGAAGTGTATTTCTTCCCGGCATTTCTGACCGATTATGCTTTGTTTCCGGTTTCTCTGGCCGGTAAGGTCCTCTTGATTACCAGCTCCATTGATATCCTTTTCGCTCTTGTGGCAGGCGTGCTGCTGCATAAATGGACATTGAAATTTGGCGGGAAATACCGTTCCTGGTTTCTTGTGGGGCCGCCCATCGTTGCCGTTCTCTTTTTACTGCAGTTCACTAAAATCGGCAGCAACTCTTTTGCTGCTGTTGTCATCATTTTCGGATTCATTTCCAGCCACCTTATATGGAATATCGTAGTGACGGCCGGAGGCTCGATGGTAGGCAGATTGAGCCGACTTCCCGAAGAAAGAACTATTTTGTCCACCAGCCGGGCCCAGGGTATATCCGCTGCCGGACTGATCTTTTCAGTCACTGTCGTCCCTATAATTACTGCTCATACAGAAGATATCTCAGTGTTCACGACGACCGTGGGGGGGCTCAATATAATGATGGTGCTCGGCTACTGGTATATCTTTGGTATGACTGCCGGCAAAGATCCCTACGATGAAGCCAATTCGGATATCTCCCGAGAAAAGTCCGATTTGTCGGTCTGGGAAATGATCATGCTGACTCTGACAAATCCTCCCCTTATACTGCTCATTTTCGCCGAGATTTTCAGAAATTCCTATGTGCTCATTATTACGGCACTTGCTCATTATTACTTCGAGAGTGTCCTGAACGAATTAACTTTCATGTCCATTTTTATACTAGCCATTAGTGTCGCACGATTAACTGGGACGGTTGGCGCATCTTGGATCGGTATAAAGATAGGCAAACGAAATGCCTACTGGATATCGCTGTTGCTCGCTGCCGCAGGATTCGGGTCAGCCCTGTTCTGGAGCGGAAACGCCTGGAGTTTTACAATCGTTTTCTGTATCGCTTCGTTTCTCGGTATGATCGCCGGGGCCATGAGCACGGCACTGTTTTCGGATGCGGTCATTTACGGGGAGTGGAAAACGGGAAAGAACATCCGGGCATTTACCATGGCTCTGCAAAGTTTTGCCATTAAAGTTGCGGTGTTTATCAGAAACCTCGTTGTCTGGATCAGTCTGACGGCTATAGGATATGTCGCCACTGCGGAACCGACTTCCGACATTGTCGAAGGCATCCGAGCCATCACGATTTTCTCCCCAGCCGTGGTCTGCATCATCTCGGCAGCCATATTCTTCTTTGGGTACAAAATAGAAGATTCCACATCTTGAAGATGCAGGAGGATATCGGAGCGAGGGAGAAGGATGGCAATCGGAGGTTCGAGCCCCGGCCTATGGCTGAGGAGGGAAGAGGCCCCTGTGCCTTCTTCCTGCGCTGCAGCCGCAGGTCGGAATTCCTCACTGAGAGTCGACCGATCCGTGGAAGGAAACCGATCATTACCCCGCACCTAAGTGTGCTGCACCATATCTCAAGGGGCCGGCAAATATAAATTTAAGGGAATCTATGCTTTGCGCCAAACGTGTCCAGGCGTTATATTAACTGTGTCAGTGTTGATCTATGACGATTAAAGCGATAATTTTAAACCATGACTAATTCGGAGTTCTGAAATGAGTTGGGAATACAGCGAGAAAACAAAACAATTATTTATGGATGCCGTTCACGGAAAACCGGGCACACACCTGGGTGAGATCGAAAATCCGGATGGAGTCGGCGAACATGGATCCATCACCTGCGGCGATGCTATGAGGTTCACGTTCAGGGTTAAACGTCACCCGACCGACCCGACACAGGATATCATCACTGAGGCGAAGTATCTTACATTCGGATGTACTTCCGCCATCGCTTCGTCCGAAGCCCTCTGCGGCATAATTGAAAAGGGCGAATATACGCCCATTAAAGCACTGAAAATCCAAAACAGCGATATTGTAGATTTTTTACAGGGATTGCCCGAGCAGAAAATACATTGCTCTGTGATGGGCGCAGAAGCGCTCGAGGCAGCCGTATTCAACTGGGCGCAAAGGCGGGGTGTGGACCTGAAAAGCCTGGGTATCGATATGCACGACCAGGAGACAGAAGAAGGAAGGATCGTCTGTAAATGCTTCTCCATCACGGAACCGTATCTCAAACGTAAAATACGTGAATTGAATCTGCGTTCTATTCCCCAGATCACCAACGCTATAAAGGCGGGTGGCGGCTGTTCTTCCTGCCATCATGTGCCCGGGGGGCTTCAGGATATTCTCGATCAGGTATGGGCCGGGGAGACGGCCGCCGCGGAGAATCCTTCCCTGGTTCAGATTACACCGCGTGAAGTAAAGGAAGACTCCGATTTCTCGCCCTATCAATTCGCAAAAAAAGTTGAAAAGGTCATCGATGAGTATGTGCGCCCGTCCCTGAAAGCGGATGGGGGAGATCTGGAGCTTGTGGATATCAAAGGCACTATTATTTACTGCCAACTTAAGGGGGCCTGTTCGAATTGTATGGGTGCCAGTCAGACATTAAAAATGATGGTGGAACGCATTCTAAAAGATCAGGTGGACGAACGCATCCGTGTAGTTGAGGTATGACGGACCTTATGAAAATAACCTATTTAGACAACAACGCAACGACACAGGTTGCCCCGGAAGTCTACGAAGCGATGGTACCGTACCTGACGGAGGATTATTTCAATCCCAGCTCGATGTACGATCCCGCGCAGAAAACGCACGATGCAATTTCCGCTGCCCGTAAGAAAATAGCCGATGCCCTTGGGCATATCGATCCTAAGGAAATTTTATTTACTGGATGCGCGACAGAAAGCAACAACACGGCCATTCTGGGCACCGCAAAGGCAAATTCCAATCGCAAGAATATCATTACGACCGCCGTAGAGCATCCGGCTGTCCTTGAAGTCTGCAGGGAACTTGAGAGAAACGGGTATTCTGTCACCTATCTCGGCGTCGACCGGGCAGGGAATCTGGATATGCGGGAGTTTATACAGGCTCTGTCGCACAATACGCTTTTGGTTTCCATCATGCATGCCAATAACGAAACCGGAGTTATTTTTCCGATTGAACAGCTGTCCCGTATTACCAAGCAGACCGATTCTGCCATCATTTTCCACACCGATGCGACACAGACGGTAGGCAAACTCCCGATAGATCTGGTTAGCGGTTTCCCCTATGTGGACCTTCTGTCCTTTTCCGGGCACAAGCTTCATGCCCCGAAAGGGATCGGCGCTTTATTCATCCGCCGCGGCACTCGTTGCCGGCCTTTCATGCTCGGAGGGCACCAGGAGAACGGGCGCCGGGGGGGCACCGAAAATGTTCCCTATATTATAGGTCTAAGCCGTGCCTTGACCCTGGCGATGGAACGGCGCGAGCAGGACGAGTCCTGCATCGAAAAACTGAGAGACCGGCTTGAACGGGAACTGGTCGAGAAGATCCCATCAGTGCAGGTGAACGGTAAAGAGGCGCCCAGGCTTCCCAATACGCTCAATATCTCCTTCCACTATATCGAAGGGGAAGGGATGTTGTTCCAGTTGAGTTCCTTCGGGATCTGCGCTTCGAGCGGCTCTGCGTGTACGTCCGGATCTTTGGAGCCGTCTCATGTCCTGAGAGCAATGAAAGTACCGTTTACGGCGGTTCATGGGTCGGTGCGTTTCAGCCTGAGCAGGTATAACTCGGAAGCGGATGTCGACAAAGTGCTGGAGGTGTTTCCTCAAATAGTGATGAATCTCCGAAAACTGTCGCCCTATTGGGACAATGAAAAGAATCTTCCGCGTTCCGATGCATTGAATCTGGTGAAGTAGCGTCATACGGTCAACGTGCATATAAAGAATGTAGGGGCGAACCTCGTGTTCGCCCCGTCTGTTTTATACCCCTCTTTCGGAAGTCACAAGAATTCATTTGTTTTGTGAAAGAAAACCGTGCCGATATGCATAGGTATGGATGGAATCTGTTTTTTTGTATGCCGAAATCGTCATGGAGGGAGTAATCCCATATGAAAAATAGTTGTATGGTTATTCTCCTGGTTCTCCTCACTGCAGTTTCAACCACGCTCCGGGGGCAGGAGGGAAGAATCTTCCCGTTCGAGTTTAAAAAAGTAGAGCTCAACAATGGATTTAAAGCCTACCTGATTCAGGCTGGCGCGCCAGGACAGATTGCCTATGTTACTGTTGTTCGGTCTGGTTCCAGGGATGAATATGAGCCGGGAAGAAGCGGGTACGCCCATTTTTTCGAACACATGATGTTCCGTGGAACCGGCCGCTATCCGGAGTACGATGCGATCGCCGGCGGGCTGGGAGCCCTATATAATGCATCAACCTCCAACGATTTCACTCAGTACTACCTTGTTGCTTCCAGCAATACTTTAGAGCAGGTCATAGATCTCGAATCCGATCGCTTTATGAATCTGCAATACACAGAGTCCCAGTTCCGTACCGAAGCAGGGGCTATTTTGGGGGAGTTCAGCCAGGGGAAAAGCAGTCCATATTACTATCTCGAAGAAAAAACCGCCGATACAGCCTTCAACAGGCATACTTACAGGCACCTTACGGTCGGATCCGAAACGGATGTGCGCAGCATGCCGAAAGGATATGCCTACAGCCTGAGTTTCTACAAAAGGTATTATCGGCCCGAAAATTGCGTGTTGCTTCTCGCCGGAGATTTTGACTTCGAACGTGCCGAAACACTTATCCGCAAGTCCTATTCATCCTGGAAACCGGGGTATCGTGCTTCTGAAGTCGTGCCGGAGCCGCTCCAGACATCATCCCGAGAGGCTACCGTCGAATTCCCGGGTAGAACGCTCCCGTTTCTGAGTGTGAAGTACAAAGGGCCTGCATGGAGTGCTGCAGACAGGGTCGCTGTAGCGACGGAAGTGTTGGGAAAGGTAGCATTCGGTGAAAACTCGGACATCTACAGGAAACTCGTTATTCAGGATCACACTGTGCAATCCTTCTCTGCAAATTTTGAGTTGATGCGGGATCCGGGCCTGCTGGGTGTAACAACTCTCGTGACGGATCCGGACAACCTTCCTGTGGTTGAAGAAGAGATCAAAAAAACTGTTGAAAAGTTCCGGCGAGATCTCGCCGATGCTGCCGTGCTCGACGATACAAAAAGCGCGATGAAATACAGTTACCTTATGAGCCTTGAAACAGCGCTGGGAGTGTGTTTTTCCCTGAGACCCATTGTAACGTTCACAGGAGGTATTGAAGCGATTGAA
>JARRLM010000285.1:0-4517 GCA_037386985.1 Acidobacteriota bacterium
GACTCTGCTGTCGGCATCTTCTCTTTCATTGCCGACGCCGGCTGTGGAACTCGAACTTTGTGATCTAGGCGTTTCATCGGCGCGGCTGTCATGAAGATAATCAGCAGAACCAGAAGGATATCGATATAAGGGGTTATATTTATTTCTGAATTGTACCCCTTTTTCCCTACGCGTATAGACATGCTCGATACCTCCAGTAGTACAGACTATATTTCATATCGGCAGATTGCAGTGGCTAATAAATACTGAATGCCACCTCTATATCAACCTGAAAATCGACAGGATTCCCTTTAAAAGTCGCCGGTTTGAAACGCCATTTGGATGCGATGGTCCGTATGGCGGACTCATCCAGACCATAGCCTAAACCTCTGATGACCTTAAAGCTGTCTACGGACCCATTCTTGCGAACAATTGCCTGAAGCAGGATAACTCCTTCGGCGCGTGCCTGGCGCGCTTCCTCCGTATATGGAGGCTTGACTTCCTTTATCAGCTCCGGATGCTTCGCCCCGCTCCCCATAACATAGATACCTTCTCCGGAACCGATTCCGCCGCCGGAACCTCCACCCATGCCTCCGCCACTGCCGGGGCCGACACCCGGTCCACTCCCGGATCCAACGCCGGAGCCGCTACCGGTACCGATTCCTCCCCCCCTTCCGGGACCGAACGATGTGGAGCTGTTCGGAGGGGCAAATACATCCCCGATGGGAAGCGACAGATCCTGCGGTATATTTATCGGCATTTCAACCCGTACCTGTGCAAGAAGTTCGTCTGCGGGAATCAGGGGGCTTGGATTTTCAGGATCGGGAACAATCATCTCGGAAGATACCGGCTCGGGCATTCGGCCTGACGCCGGAGGCAGCTGCTCGTTTCTGCCTCCGCCTCCGCCGCCGCCGCCTTCCAGACCGTCTCCTTCAAAAGGGACGTAGATAGGGTTGTCGATAAAAACTATGTTTTCATTCTGCAGGTCAGGCGGCCCATGTTGATTCAGAGCGAAAATGATAGCACCCGCTACCAGAATATGCGCAAAAACGGAAAGCGAACCCGCTTCTATCTTTCTGGTACGCCCGTGGGCTTCCTCCTGCAACAATCCTTCCGGATCGGTAAAAACAGAGGGTATAAAAAGTGGATTCTTGAAATCTGTAAAAAGATCTCGGAAAAACTCCTTCCAGGAAAAGGGATCTTTCGGCTCTTCTTCGATATAGTGAAATAATGACGGCTTAGCACGGGGGCGTTTCCACGCATCATTGGCTGTGCGGATGGGATGGAACAGAAAGTCCCAATCCATATCCTTCCAGATGCTTTCATCCGGTTCTTCTTTAATATAGTGGAAAAGCGAAGCTTGTGTATCTGGCTTAAAAAAGCGGTTCCTCAGTTTTCGGATCCTGTTGCTGCTTCCGGCCATATCAAAATATCTTCCGCCCTGCCTGAGTTGGAAATCCATACCCGGCTATTGAATCTACTGATTAGACGTTATCCTTCCCTATTTGTTTCAACATTTAATCGTATCACTCGCTTTTTAAGCCGTCCAGCGACAAAACGTTCTTGAATCATGAAGGTTTGGCTCATATTCGATTAGGATTCCGTTGCATCCGGGTTGTCATGAAAAAGCGAGCCGGCATACAATGACCGCCATGATAAGGGCCACAACATCGGCCGTCAGTCCCGACAGAACGGCATGGCGCGCTTTTTTAATTCCGACTGAACCGAAATACACCGCCAACACATAAAAGGTCGTCTCTGTGCTGCCATATGCGGTTGCAGCCAAGCGCCCCAGGAACGAATCCGGACCATGGGTCTGAACCAGTTCCGTTACTATCCCGAGAGTGCCGCTTCCCGAAAGCGGGCGCATAATCGCAACGGGAAGGACTTCTACAGGAAATCCGATTTTGTCAAGAGCAGGACCGAACCACTGAGCCAGCATATCGATCGCCCCGGCCCCCCGCAACATTCCGACTGCGACAAGGATTGCAACCAGATAAGGAATGATTCGAATTGCGATCTGGAATCCCCCTTTTGCACCTTCCACAAAACTTTCGTATACCTTGACTCGCTTGAAAGTTCCATAGACCGGAACAGTCACAAGGAAGAACGGAATAGCCCAGACCGAAATGGTGTTCAAAATGTTCTGTATCATGAAGACTTCCCTTTCCTGTTGATGCGCGCAACGGAAAACAGTGGCAGCTTTTCAAGAATTTTCACAACCGTCACACCTGTAACAACCGCAGTAAAACCCGCGGCAAGGGTCGTCCCTATGATTACGAAAGGTTCCTTGGATCCGGAGGATTGCAGAATTCCGATCATTGTGGCCGGAATGAGCTGAAATCCTGCTGTATTTACAGTCAGGAATGTGCACATGGCGTTTGTTGCAATGCCCGGATTTTTATTTAGTTTTTCCAGATCCTCCATTGCTTTCAAACCGAGCGGCGTCGCCGCATTGGATAAGCCCAACATATTCGCTGCTATATTCATAGTCATGCTCCCCATTGCGGGGTGTTCGTCCGGTACATCAGGGAACAGACGGCGCAAAATTGGAGCGATTGCCTTAGCGACCAGCTTCATTAGGCCTGAATCTTCGGCAATCTTTACAATGCCAAGCCAGAGCGCCATAATTCCTATCAAACCAATAGCAATGACAACAGCGTTCCCGGCAGAATCAATAGCCGATTTTGTAACGTTTTCAATTTTGCCGTTGATTCCTCCCACAACTACGGCAAGAATGATCATGGACAGCCAAATGTAGTTCAACATAACGGGTCTCCGGATTTTTCAAAGCGTGAGAATTTTTAAGACTAAATAGAAAGCTATCTTACACATTTCAATATGGATATTCCGACCATCCATCCTCCGAGATTAAAAAAGGACGATACGGTTGCTATTGTAGCACCGGCCGGCCCGATTGAACGACAGGAAGGTTTGAATCGTGGGATCAAAGCACTCGAAAGAATGGGATTCCGGGTACAATACAGCCGGCGCATTTTCCAGTCATCCCGATATCTGGCTGGAGACGATACAGCAAGAGCAGAAGAGCTCATACTCGCACTGGAGGACAATTCGATCAAGGCGATTGTGGGATTGCGGGGTGGATACGGGTGTATGCGATTGATTCCCCACCTGATGAGAAGACGACTGCACGCACAACCCAAGATTTTTCTGGGATTCAGCGATCTGACAACCCTACACCTTTTTTTAAACATGCATTTCGGCTGGATCACCATCCACGGACCTGTAGCTACAACCCTGGATTTTGGCATTTCCCCCTCAGAACAGGAATCGCACCTTTTATCCCTGTGGACAAACCCGGAGTATCTGCCTACCCTGACCCCCGCACAATCTGAAACATGGAACCCGGGCAAAGCTGAAGGAACGCTGGCAGGCGGATGTCTCTCTCTGATCGCAGCGAGTATCGGCACTCCATATGAAATTGACACGGAAGGGAAGATTCTATTCCTTGAGGACATGGGAGAATCTCCCTATCGGCTCGATCGTATGATCACCCACCTTGATCTTGCCGGAAAACTGCAATCTTTGGCAGGAATCCTCCTTGGCACCTTTCACCAATGTGAACCGGATCAGGGCGATTATTCATGTGAAGATGTATTGAGGGAAATGCTGCGGCAGCTTCATGTTCCCATCCTGGCAAACTTCCCGGCAGGACACGGACCCGAGAACTGGGCAATCCCGCTTGGCGTCAGGGTCAGGATCGACGCCGATGAGCGATCCGTTCGATTTCTGGAACCTGCCGTCCAATAAATCCACTATCAGCAAGTCAGATTCTATTTAAAATAAGAGCCTTTACAGTTACTGTGAGAGTCTGTTACATTGACATACCCGGTGCTTCCTACCCCGGTTAGGTCAGGGCTTTCGATCGGAATTTTCAGAAACGAGAGCAAATTATGAGCCTTTACGGTTCCATTAAAGAAGTCCAGCGTACAACCGAAAAGTTCTATCTTAAGCTCGAACAACGATTTAGAGGAAACAAGCTCATTGCCGAACTCTGGGAAAATTTATGTGCCCATAATCCGGAATCTGAGAAAAAACTGGACCGGCCGGGAGTTGGACTTCTATATCATGGTGAAGGCCCATACTGTAAGGATCAAACGGGTAGCGGAAGCTTTTTCGGGCGATCCAATAGTACTGCAACATTCATCTCTTCTGTTCCAGAGATTCGAAAAGGAGATCCAGGAACCTGAAGTCGAAGTAATTTTAAAGAAAAGGCCCGCACGCAAAAGCGGAAGCAGCCGGGCGAAAGCTGTACTGAAAGCTAAAGTAAAGCCGAAATCTGCCTCAAAGCCGAAATCTGTACCGAAAACTAAAGTGAAGCCGAAAGCTGCCTCAAAGCCGAAATCTGCACCGAAAGCTAAAGTGAAGCCGAAATCTGCCTCAAAGCCGAAATCTGTACCGAAAACTAAAGTGAAGCCGAAAGCTGCCTCAAAGGCGAAAGCTACACCGAAAACTAAAGTGAAGCCGAAAGCTGCCTCAAAGGCGAAAGCTACACCGAAAACTAAAGTGAAGCCGAA
>JARRLM010000286.1:0-3995 GCA_037386985.1 Acidobacteriota bacterium
GGCACAACAACTGCATGAAGAAACAAACAGAGCTGCGCGTGTTTACAAAGACTTCCGATATGAGACGCTAAAAAGCTGGAGCCGAAAGCGTCGGGTTGTCGCAAAAGCGGAATACCTGGACAAGGGGAGTAATCCACGCTTCATTGTTACATCCATCAACAGGCAACGAATGGTTGCTCGTACGGTTTACGAAAACCTGTATTGCGGACGCGGTGACATGGGAAACCGGATCAAGGAACAGCAGCTATGGCTCTTTGCGGATCGGACAAGTGCAGGAAAGATGCGGGCAAATCAGCTTCGTCTTTATTTTTCTTCCGTTGCTTATTTGTTAATGCAGGCATTGCGACGCCTGGGCTTGAAGGGCACAAGGATGGCGATGGCTCAATGCAATACGATCCGATTGAAGCTTTTTAAAATAGGCGCTCAAGTGAAAATCAGCGTACGAAAAGTATGGATATCTTTGGCAAGCGGGTATCCATACCTGGAGCTTTTTCATCAAATCTACAGAAACCTACAAGGAGCAACTCTCTGCTACTGATTCGAAACTATCCCTCTCATTCAGGCGGAGTTGAGGGAGTAGTGTGTCAAATTCCTGATATTTCAATAAAATCAATCAGATATAGCCAATCAGTCCGCATTTAAGAAATTAGATAAACCACAAAATCTACATTTTTTACAGAATCATCGCTGTACCCCAACTCCATGGTAGACAATTACCCTCCAAAATCCTTCTGGTGAGAATTGCGGGCTAACCTCAATTCTGATTTTGAAGATCTTGAACAGGCCGATGTCTTAAGTGATCAACAGGTTAAGATAAGGGAATCCAGCTTCGTCGAAGTTGAAATGATTATGGGCAACCTGTTGATATGTAAAGAGAACGAAATGTTTTCAACCCCAATTTCAAATTGAGGCCTAATCGTGCAGAACCACACTAAGCAGGCTGCTGTGTACGGTCAATCCGTTATTGTCGCCGTAATCGATAAATCCCAACTTCCTGAACTTGTTCATGAAATGACTGACCCGCGATCGGGTTGTGCCGACCATTTGCGCCAGGCTATCCTGACTGACTCCGGGGAGCACGGGTTCGGATTTGCTTTCCTTCCCAAAATGAGCGAGCAGCAGGAGGATCCGCGCCAGACGTTTTTCGCTCGAGTTGAAAAGCTGATCCACGAGATCCTCTTCAAATCGGATATTGCGTGAAAGTAAATGTGCAACGAACAATTCCGAAATCTCGTGCTTCTCGTGAAGCATTCGCTGCATCAGCGACTTCTCAATCCGGAAGAGACTGCAGTCTGCGATCGCTGTAGCGGTTGCCATGCGCAGCGTCTGGCCCGCAAGGCATCCCTCGCCGAGGAAGTCGCCGGAGTTCAGTGTGGCGACGATTGCTTCTTTGTCCTGTTTGGAAACAACCGAGAGCTTCACCTTGCCTTTTCGAACATAGAATATGGAATCTGCGGGCTGTCCCTGATCGAAGATGCGTCGGTCGGCTCCATATTCCAAGACTGTTTTTCCGCGGCCGATTCCGGCGAGCAAGGATTCCCAATCAACGGGCTCGCTTTTCTTGGTAAGCATTTCAACCTCCCTCTATTCGCTGAAAGCGAATGTATACATCAAAAACCGTAGAACGACTTCTTGCATCCTGCTTGAGAGGCTACCTCTGTGGAAAACGCACGTCTATTCCAAATTGCCCACAGGCATGGTCAATATTGATCATCATTGGATTGGAATCCGGCACTGGAGGATTTGCCGGCGTTCAATCAGATCTGTGCGGCGATCCAGCCGCTCCTGCCCAGAGTGAATCGATGATAGACGAGGCCTTTTAATCCGGCATCATTCCCACAGGGCCATAATTCACCGGCAGCCATGCTTTTCCGGTACCACATTGAGGCAATTCCCCCGTCCTTTTGGATGAGCTCTCTTGACCTCTTGCGTGAGCTGTAACGAACTGACACGCGATATTTCCTAATGTATAAGCTTACTGGGAGGGAGAGGATGAGGTGCTGCTGGGCGGTAGATCCATGAAGGCCATGCGTTCGCTGGTAAAGCTGAAGATCGGCAGGCTCACCGGAGTATTCGCCTCGTTGCTTGGGAGAAGCCCGCCTGACCTGCGCTACTGGCTTGTCACAGGAGATATTCCTGCGTTCGTGAAATTCGAGGGCTCCATGTTCCTGAATGGACCCTCTGGCGGCTCAAGCTGACTACGGTGGATTGGCCCAAGTAAGCATATCCATAGCGAGGAACCAAGGTGGTTGATAAATTATTATCTCCATGGTCCGGTTCATCGTTCTACCGAACTTCTTCCACGTGCTGTTAGGCATAACAGCCGCATCACTTCTTCATGATCCTGCGATAGGACACGTACAGATCTGACAGCCGGTCCGCGGAAGCGGGGTCACTCCGGGAAATCAGAGTGATGATCTCATCCCGCGGGGCAAGCGCCGGCTGGAGCGCCATTCTTTGTGTTTGCGGGAGGAACGAATCATTCCCTTTGTCAATCTCAGCCCGCAGCGAAGTAAAAAGGCGCTGGCAGATTGACGGGCCGGCTCATAATCACCCCGCCGCGCGTCGATTGCTGCGGATGCTAGCGCGTTCTCCATCTTTGCCATGCTCAAAGTGTTCTCTGCCTGAGAAAGACTGCTGGAGCATTCACGAACCTTGAACCACATTGGGACGAAGCCGACCAGGAAGACGACAAGCAACAGGACGGCATAGATTACGGCCCGCCGCATTAAGGATGCTGCCTTGACCGGTATAGGTTGCTTTTCTTCATTCATTGTAATCCCTCCGAAGAGTGACAACCGGCGTGATTGGCGAAATCCCGAATTACTTTAATATGTCTTTTGTCGGCCAAAGTCGAAGCTTGATTTGATAATCGCTTTGATCTTCGGGCTTGCCTGCATGAAGGCCACTCTCCCTGAAATCAGTATTATCGATAAACCGGATAAATGCTGTTCACAATTGCACAAACGTATTTGAAGGCGGACAGTGACAGGATTTTGCGCCCATCGCTATCCTTATTGTCGGACTTTGTTTTGAAAGTGCCGTCAAACGTTTCCCATTTGCGTATGAGCGCTTTTGATCAAACGTTTGAGCACTACGGAACTGACACGGGATTTGCCCTGAGTATCATTACCATAAGGTGCAGTAGAGCTTTAGGATTCGGGAAATATCAATAGGAGGTTCCATCATGTTGTATACCATTATTGGAGTTTTGTTCGTTGTATGGCTTCTGGGTTTTTCCATGCATATCGGCGGTGGCTTGATTCATGCCCTTCTGGTCATCGCGATTGTTGTGTTTCTTATTAATTTTATCAGCCGCAGGCGCGCTCTGAACTAGCCGGGGGATCGGCGTCCCCTACCTCGAGCAGTAAGAATCGCCCGGCCCCAGCTGCTCTATTTCAAAACACAGGAAGATCTCAATGAATACAAAGGGTCAGTTTTGATCATGCATGTGAGTTGTAATGAACTGAAACACGGAATGCCTCAAGGTATAAAGGGTGTGCCTTGAATTACCGATTGAACCCTGGCCAGAAGAGAGCGTTTGATGGGCGAACAGGTTGTTCGCCCCGGTGAAATGAGTTGGGATAGCCTCCTCGCATACTGGGTATGAATGTAATCAGCAGCGACCCAAACACGTGATCCACTGGGTGCGAAACGGTAGAACCCACACCCATTCCACGAATAAGGTTCGGCTTCAGATCATATTCAACGTGATCAACGACAAGAGATTTGTGAAATTGAACGGAATTTGATTCATCAACGAAGGAGAAAATTATGAAACTGCAAAAACTAAGAAGACTTGGATTTTGTTGTATTGGTGCGGGATTGCTGTTCTCTGGAATGCTGTTCGCTGGAGAAAGTGCAGCCTCGCGCTTGGACGAATCGGCCAATGTTATGAAGGAGATCATGGAGACGCCCGACAACGCCATTCCCCAGGAACTGCTTCAGAGTTGCCAGTGCATTGTGATCGTTCCGGGAATGAAAAAAGCCGCGTT
>JARRLM010000287.1:0-7589 GCA_037386985.1 Acidobacteriota bacterium
TCTACCGGCGCAATGTCCACGATAGTGGGCTTTTTGTAGTCGAACATATTCGTGTTCAGCTTCACGCCCGTCTTCTGATCGTAGAAATAGTCCTCGTACAGCTGGCACCCTTCGCTGAAGTAGGCGGTCTGATAGATCTGCCCTTCCAGAGAAGTGCGGCGTATGATCTTGCCAGGGTCGGCAACGACGCCGTTGCGGAGCACTTCAACCTCTCCCGTTTCCGTATCTACGGCGACCTCGCAGTAGGCCGTATTCATGGTGTCGAATATCTTCCCCATTCCGTTGTTCCATAGGGACAGGGGAGGTCTGCCCGAATATGTTGCAAAAATGTTCTTCCGTGTGGCCCGGGCAAGCGGCATGGATTTTTCCGGATCGGATTTAACGAATATGTTTCCGTCCTTCATATCCAGGTCCTCCGGGCTCAAGCCCTTGAAGGGATTGGCTTGGGGCTGGCTCTTGCCGGCCGTTGCCCCGCCTCTGCTCCTTCCTCTGCCCTGGGCTGGAGGATTGTCGGCCTCTTCGATGGCGGCTTCCAGGATATTTCGTTTCAGGATATTGGCGCACTCCTTGGTGGCCCAGGAGGAAGCGGTTGTTCCGTCGCTGCCGCCTCCAACAGGGGTGAAAATTTCCCTGTAGTCAAAGTCTATGCTGATATCCTCGTACTTGAGACCGAGTTCTTCGGCAACGACCCCGGCGTTCCCTTCCACAGCGTAAATGCCTGTGCAGGGTCCCTGTGTCGGCATGTGCACGACGCCGTTTCGGAGCTCCAGCTTGCAGTTATAGGACGCTCCGGAGTGGCGTGGACACATCTGGTACCGGAAACTTGCGCCGTGCAACCGGCCGTCTGCAAGCTTCCTGGCGCCCGTAGCATGCCAGTCCCAATTCATCAGCTTCTTTCCGGCAGCGACACACGCTTCATAACTGGGCACGGGATCTGTATCTTCCTGGGAGGTCGGGCCGTGGAGATTCAGCGTCGCAATGTCGATCGGGTCTTTGTTCAGCTTTTCGGCGATCAGCTGTATGGCCATCGTAATGGAATCCCAGTTGAAGGGGCAGTGCTGGCCGCTGGTGTACATCATTCCGCGGTTGCTGTCGACGACGTCCATATTCTGTTTGATGTTCAGACACTTTGTGGTGACGTAGGGACCGTATCCCTGGTCTCCGGTGTTTCCGAAGCTGGAACTGCCGCGGACGCCGGCGTCGCCAATGGAGAAGTCGTCGATGGCCGTAATGAGGCCGTTGTTCTTGAACCCGACTTTAAGATGCATGAGACGCTGGTTCATCTGGAAGTCGTACATCTCGTGACGGTTATTGACACAACGGACCGGACGGCCGGTTCTTCTGGCCAGAAGAGGAGTGATCTCCTGGGATTTGCGCATGCCCCAGTCGCAATACTTGCCGCCCTGAAACAGGCCTTCCTGGACAGTTTTTTCCGAGGGCATCCCGTACATTCTTCCCACGGAATCCTTTCTCTGGACGGCGCCTTCGATGTGCAGGCTGGGACCTTCTCCGTGATAGGGGTCATCGAACCACCAGGCGACAGAACCGGCGGGATTGGGGATGTGGGAGGAAAAGGCGGGCATATTCAGGTCGTATTCGATGATATGGTCGGCTTCGCGGAAGCCGGCTTCGACATCGCCCTGGTTGACGTTGGAGTAGGAGACGTTGCCTTTCTTTGGGGGATTGTTGCCTCCTCCTCTGCCGTATCCGCCGCCGCCCTGTTTTGCCGCGGCAGCCGGCCGGATGATCGGAGCATCCGGTCTTCTGCCTTCTCGCAGGTCGACAACATGGGGAAGCACTTCCCATTTCACATCAAGCTGTCTCAGGCCCTCTTCGCAGGCATCTTCGTTTTCGGCGACGACAATGACGGCGACTTCGGCCCCTTCCTGGTCCGCGAGGTTATCGAGAAACCCTCCACGGCCCAGGCTTTTCATATCCTCATCTTCCCATGTGACGATGTCCACCACTCCCGGTATGGCCCGGGCTTTTGTGGTATCGACACTCTTGACCCTGGCATTCGCATAGGGGCTCCTGAGAAATTTAGCCTCGAGCATGTCGGGGACCGCATAGTCGATGCCGAACTTGGCAACGCCGGTAGCGAGCGCAAAGGACAGCCTGCCGGGAAGGTTCGGTTTCCCGACAACCTTGAACTCTTTCCTTTGTCCGTTTACTCCTGCAAGATCGGCCATGCTACGCTCCCTTCGCTATCTGCGGCGCCGCTTCCATGATCGCGGTGGGATGTCTCGGATAGGTTCCGCAGCAGCAGATATTGCCGGCCAGCGCCTGCTTGCAGTCCTCTTCGGTCGGGTTGGGATTCTTGTCCAGAAGGCTTTTAGAGGAAACCATGAACCCAGGTGTGCAGTAGCCGCACTGCATGGCGTCCCACTTGCAGTAGGCGTCAATCAGGGGCTTCCACTTGGGATCGGCTGCGATGCCTTCGACGGTCTGAATGGACTTGCCTTCGCATTCCACGGCCAGCGTGGTGCATGAAAGGACCGCCCTGCCGTCGATGATTACGGTACAGGATCCGCAGGCTCCACGATCGCACATGTGCTTGGCCCCGGTCAGGCCGAGCTTGAACTGCAGCGTACGCTGCAGCGTCCAGTGGGGCTCAGTCAGGACCTCGCAGTCCTTGCCGTTGACGTTGAGCTTGGTTGTGACCGGAACGACATTCTCAGGATGTTCCGAAGCAAAATGGTCCTGCAGGTCTGCAAAGGTGCTGGTATCCAGGCTGCAGAGGGGACAACGGAAATGGGTCAGGGTCGTTGTGATCGGTTCGGCGGCTGTTGCAGAACCGGCCGTCATTGTCATGCCGGCTCCGAGCGTGCTGCCGGTGACGACAACCCCCGCGCTTTTGAGGAAGTTCCTGCGGTTCAGGCCTCCTCCTTCATCTCTTTTGGTTTCTTTTCCTGCCATGGGAGTCTCCTTATAAATTCGATGACAGTCAATGTATCACAAACAGGTCAAAAAGGGTCCGCACAATTAATAAAATTGTGTCGAAACTAGGGGAAAATTCCTTGATCCAGATCAAGTATTTAAACAAATTACTGCATCGTTGCAAGTAAAACGTATGAACGTTGTACGTTTAAAGCCAAAGCGTCGTTACACGTTTCAGGCCCAACGTGTTAAGATCCCGGAGGAATTAAAGAAATCGGAGGAAGAATTGTGCTAGTCAGACAGTATGAAGTGGGGAATTTTAATATTTTCAGTTACATAGTCGGAGACGAAGAATCCGGAGAATGCCTGTTCATAGATCCGGCAAGTCAGTGCGAACAACTCATGCGGGAGGCAGAATCCAGAAGGCTCTCAATTCAATATATCGTCAATACTCATTGCCACATAGACCATGTCATGGGAAACCGCGAAATGGTCGAAAAAACCGGCGCAAAAACTATCATCCATGCCGCGGACTCCGATGGAATGCAGGACACACCTCCGGACATCCTGGCTATGTTCGGGGCTGAAAATCCCCCACTTCCGGATATACTGGTGAAAGACGGAGACATGATCCGTGTCGGAAATATCAATCTCGAAGTAATCCACACACCCGGTCACACACCCGGCGGGATGTGTCTCTATACGGATGGAATGGTTTTCACGGGGGACACTCTCTTCGTAGGTTCGGTTGGGAGGACCGATTTTCCGGGCAGTTCTCACCAGGACCTGGTACGCTCAATACGAACCCGGCTGTACACTCTTCCCGAGGACACGGTCGTTTTCCCCGGACATAATTACGGGCATGCTCCGACTTCAACGATCGGTCAGGAAATGCGCTCCAATGGCGTTGTCCGTGCCTGAAAACCTGACATTTTCACGAGTATGTCCTTCGAACGTCGAAGAGGTCGAAAGTCAAAGGTCTAAAAACAAATGCCGTTAAAGGTCTGAACTGCTATCTGATTTGAGGTTGGGGGGCGGATTATTAAAGAGTTCGCAAGTTCCAGGATTAAAAACGTCGAACGTCCAATGTCAAAAGTCAGAGGATACCTTCCCGATCCACGGCATGGGCAGCCAGTGCCAGCGGGGTAACCAATTCCCTTTTACCGGCGGCATGCGATGGATCCACCAGAATAGGGAGGTGGGTCAAACGCTTAAGGATCGGTATCGATCCCAGGTCCAGGGTATTTCTCGTTGAGGTCTCGAAAGTGCGGATGCCCCTTTCACATAAAATAACCTGGTGGTTTCCGCGGTCGAGTATATATTCTGCCGCATTCAGAAACTCGTCCAGGGTGGACATCATTCCGCGCTTGAGAAGCACCGGCCGGCTGGAGCGGCCCACTTCGCTCAAGAGGCTGAAATTCTGCATATTCCTGGCACCCACCTGGAGAATGTCCGCATAGCGGGCAACCGGCTCCACATCGGCCGGCGAAAGGACTTCCGTCACTATCGGCAGGTCGTATTCCTTTCCCGCCTCGGCCATCATCTCCAGTCCTTCGAACCCGAGCCCCTGGAAACTGTAGGGCGAGGTGCGCGGCTTAAAACAGCCGCCGCGAAGAATCGCGCCGCCGCATTCCTTGACGTAGCGGGCGCACTTATGAATCTGGTCTCTGGACTCCACAGCGCACGGACCTGCGATGACCGCAAACCCCGGACCGCCTATCTTGACACTGCGTATGGAAATGATCGTGTCATCCGCTTTTCGCATACGGCTGCCAAGCTTATAGGTAACCTTTTCTCCCTTCTCAGCCTCCGGTTCCGGAGAGACAGGGCCGGATTCAGGTGGAGAACCGGCGAGGATTTCAATCCTCGGAGACGTTTTGGACCTTTGCTGTGTCGGATAAGATCCCAGCACCTTCATGGAAGTCGTCACGGAACGCAGTTCCTCAATTGCTCCGGCTACCCTGTCTTCTGCCGTGTTCCCCTCAAAATCGATGTAAAACATATACTGAAACGGCATACCCGGAATCGGACGGCTTTCGAGCTTGGACAGATTAATCTGGTATTTGTGCAGCAGATTCAGTGCTTTCAGCAAAGCCCCTTCTTCATGAGACGTTGCGATGACGAGTGAAGTCCTGCACGGGATGCGCACATCCACAACCGAGGGTTTTTTTGCCAGAACCAGGAACCTCGTGTAGTTATTGGGCTGGTCTTCAATATTCCGGCGCAGTATTTTCAGACCGTACAGGCGCCCGGCCTCCTCGCTTGCTATGGCAGCGATCTCAGAACTTTTCTCTTCCTTGACCTTCTTGACGGCCATTGCCGTATCTGGGTAGGGCAGGCTCTCGCATCCGGGAAGCTTCGAAACGAATCGCATGCAGTCGGCCAGAGCCTGGGGATGAGAATAAATCTTGCGTATATTCGTCAACGGCACTTCCTCGATTGCCAGAAGGCAGTGTTGAATCTGTAGCACTTCCTCGCCGACGATTGAAAGTTGTGCGATGGACAGAAGGTCATAGACTTCGTTGATGCTTCCTGCACGCGTATTTTCGACCGGAAGCAAGCCGTAATCGGCATCTCCATCCTCGACGGAGGCCACGACCTGTTCAAACGTTTCGACCCCGTAAAAGAGGGTGTTTTCTAGGTAAGGAGCGAAATACTTGCGCCCGGCCATTTCGCTGTAAGCCCCTTCAATCCCCTGGAAGGCGACTCTTTTCAAATCCTTCTTGTCGTAATCAAGGAGATGCAGCTGTTGAGAGCGGATGGAATCATCGATAATCTCGTGAAAAATCCTGGTGACCAGGTGGGCATCCAGTCCCTGCTTGCGACCTACGGCGACCAGATCCGACAACAGTTGCTCTTCCCTCAGTGCATCACGCAAAGGAGCGCCGGTCTTGTCCTTTGCCTGAAGGACACGATCCACCAGTTTTTTCCTGTCCGAAAGGGCTTCGATGATTCGCTCGTCAACAGAGCTGATTTCTTTCCGGATATTATCAAGATCGCCCATGACCTATCTCTCCAAACCAATGTTATTTACCTTCAAACGTTAGCACGATTACAGCACCGTTTCACGTGTGAACGTGCGAACGTACGAACGTGAAAAAACGCGGTTCATTCAGCGAACCGCGTTTTTTAGTATTTATACATTCTTACGTTTACACGTTCACACGTTTATACGTTCACACGAAGCTCTATTTCTTAATAGACATTGCCCGGTGGAGTAGCCGGATATACTCTGTCCGATAGCCGTGAGGATCGTCCCCTTTGCCTTCCTTCGCCCAGTCCAGGGCATGCTCCAGGGTTGCGCTCCCCTTATAGGGAGAGTCGCGCAGAACCATGCCGAAAGCGGCGACGGAAGCGGCGAACTTGAAATCGCCTGAAGCTTTTTCAAATTCCCTGCCGGAATCCCTTACGGCGAATTCCATTAGGCTGCTTTTTTCGCCTTCGGGCTCCTTGTAGCGGATCTTCACCGTCCCCGCCTCATCGCTTGAAGCGGCCCGGGTCGTCTCCACCGGCTTCTGGTATTTCAGCGGATCGACCCCCGATGAAGGAATCGGCTTTCCGGCCGGCACGATTTCATAGAGAGCGGTCACAGCATGGCCCGCGCCGATGACGCCTGCCTTCTTTGTGTCGTCATTGAAGTCCTCCTTGGCCATGATCCTGTCTTCGTACCCGATCAATCGGTAGGCGCCGACCCGGGCGGGATTGAACTCCACCTGGATCTTGACGTCTTTGGCAACTCCGACGAGCGTAGCGTTGATCTGCTCGACCAGGACTTTTCTCGCTTCCTCGATGGTGTCTATATAAGCGTAATTGCCGCGCCCCTTGTTCGCCAGAAGCTCGAGAGTGTCATCTTTGTAGTTGCCCATCCCGAATCCAAGTGCGCTGAGAAAGACTCCGCTCGAGGCCTTCTCTTCAATAAGCCGCGCCAGATCCCCATGGTTCGTTATACCTACGTTGAAATCCCCATCTGTGGCCAGGATGACGCGATTGACACCCCCTTTGATAAAGTTGCGTTGGGCGGTCTCATAGGCCAGCTGGATCCCGGAAGCGCCGGCCGTGCTCCCTCCCGAACGGAGGCTGTCGACGGCCCTGTGTATGCTCCACTTCCGGTTCCCTCTTGTGGAAGGAAGCGCCACCCTGGTGGACCCTGCATAGGTGACAATGGCGACATGGTCGTTTTCAGTCAGCCGGTCGATCAGCATGTGCATCGCATCCTGTACAAGAAGATGCTTGTTCGGGGCGGCCATCGATCCGGAAACGTCGATCAGGAAAATCAGGTTCGTCTCCGGACGTTCCCCACCCTTGATTTCCTTCGCTTTCAGCCCGATGCGCAGCAGCCGGTGCTCCGTGTTCCAGGGAGCGTCGGTCATTTCGAAATGAGCGGCGAAAGGACCCTCTCTTCCGGGCCCCTTGTAGTCGTAGTCGAAATAATTGACGAGCTCTTCAATACGGACCGCATCCCTGGGAGGAAGCCCGCCCTGGTCGAGAAAACGCCGGACGTTCGCATAGGACGCCGTGTCCACGTCGATCGAGAAAGTCGAAAGCGGGTTCTGTGTGACTTCCAGGAAGGGATTGTCGACAATGTTTTCGTACCCTTCCGTATTGAAATCGACCGGAGGACGGGGCAGGTAAATCCTTCCTTCCTCGCTGGGCGGCCAACGCCCGGGAGGGGGAGGTGGAGGAGGAACAGCAGGATACGGTGGTTGTCTGAA
>JARRLM010000288.1:0-5217 GCA_037386985.1 Acidobacteriota bacterium
CCAAGGTGAGTTCTATTGGTGGGGGCATGATGGCACTCATCTTGAAGCTTGATTTCTAAATTGATGATTCTGCACTGTAAAAATAATTTTCTCTCTTTCTGAGGTTGTT
This sequence comes from Acidobacteriota bacterium, assembly GCA_037386985.1. Lineage (GTDB taxonomy): Bacteria > Acidobacteriota > UBA6911 > UBA6911 > UBA6911 > UBA6911. The sequence continues at coordinate 110 of JARRLM010000288.1, forward strand.
GAGGGTTTCTTATTGTCTGTTCTATTTTCCCCGTCCCTTGAAACAGGAGAGGACGTGACGATTCGGGTGGAGTACAAAGGGGGCTTTGACAGGGACCGGTTCAGCAGAATGTACAACCCGGATGAGAGCAGCGCCTATATCGGTATGGAAGGCAGTTATTTGATGTACAACGCAAAGTGGATTCCGGTCGATCGATTTCTCACGAGCCGGGCAACGACGACAATCGAGGTGACGGTTCCTCTTGGAATGACTGTGATCGGGCCGGGAACTCAGCAGCCTGTTATAACCCGGGGGGTGAGTGAAACATTTACATGGTCTGCGGATCTGCCAATTCTGGCCGGGTCCATAGTAGCAGGCCGTTATTTTGAGCGAGAGGTGAAAATCGGCAACCTGACTATCGAGTGTTTGGCCAAGTCCGAGAATCTGGAATCCATGCAAAAGATGGCGGAAACGGTTGCAAGTATCCTGATGTATTATCAGAATACCTTCGGTCCATCCTCCGCGGGAAACCATTACCGCCTGGCGGAGGTTGACGATAGGTTGAAAAACCAGCATGGAATGCTGGGTACGATATTCATTACGCGCCGGGAACTGGATCAATCGGCTTCTTCACTCCGTAACCTTGCAAGGCGCATTGCCTGTCAGTGGTGGGGTGAGACAGTTGGGATACAGAGCACCGAGGATCTCTGGCTGGAAGATGGCATGGCGTACTATTCAGCCGCCAGATATTTTGAAAATACGAAGGGTGACGAGGCATTCAGAAGTGAGATCGATTCACTCGCCATACTGGCCCTGAAGTTTGAAAATACCAGCGCAGTTCGTAACGGTCTGACACTGGGATACCGCACGGACAGATACAATTCGGTAGTTGCAGGAAAGGGTGCCTGGATTCTGAACATGCTTCGGGGGCTTTTAGGAGACAAGAAATACGATTCGCTGATTCAGCAGTATATTCAGGATCATAAGGGTAAAGGTGGGAGTAGAGCTGATTTTGAAAGGTTGTCCGAAACGCTCTACGGCAAGACGATTGGCTGGTTTTTTGCCGAGTGGCTGGACGCCACCGGCGTTCCATCGCTCCAGTCCGATTACGTAGTCTATAAGACCGTGGATGGATTCAGAGTTACCGGAGCGGTGAAACAGGATCGCGACCTGTTTAAAATGCCATTGGAAATTGCATTGATTGGCAACGACGAGGAGAAAATAGAAACCGTCGAAATGAACGGAAGATCGACTTCCTTTGATATCGCCACTTTTTCCATGCCTGAAAAGATTGTGTTGGATCCCAATAACAGGCTGCTGCGCAATTCTGCGGAACTTCAGACCTCGGTTCAGCTGGCCCTGGGCAATGACCGAAAAGAGCAGGGGGATTATATCGGGGCCATCAGGGCTTATGAGAGCGCACTAAGGATAAATCCGCAGCGGTCTTTGGCACATTTTCGACTGGCGGAGGTTTTCTACGAACAGTTCAATCTTCAGTCTGCGGCCAATTCATTCCGGGACGCGTTGAATGGGGATTTAGACCCCAAGTGGATTGAAGTCTGGAGCTACATCTATCTTGGAAAAATCTACGATATCCTGGGACAGCGCCAGCGCGCGATGGCCGAATACACAAAGGCGGTCAATACCAAGGATGATACCGATGGAGCTCAGGCTGAGGCAGCAAAATGGCTTAAAACGCCATTTACGCGGGAACGTACCATAATCAGGAATTAGGGCAACACAGTGTCGGATGGAATATGACCCCCTGGAAGCAAAGAGCTCAGAGGATACGCGTTCCTGCCGGGACAGTCCTGGGGATCATTTTTCTTCTGCTGATGCATCCCTCAATACGATCCCTGTGGATGGGAGCTGCTATTTCATTAGCTGGAGCCCTGCTGCGTTTTTGGGCAGCAGGACATATCGTGAAGGGAAAAGTACTTACAAAAACCGGGCCTTATGCTTATTCCCGCAATCCCCTTTACTTCGGTTCTTTTTTTATGGCGCTGGGAATCATAATCGGCGGACAGGGGTACTGGTTGCTGCCCGTGTTTGTATTGTTTTTTCTCATACTTTATATTCCTGTGATGAGAGCGGAAGAACAGGAGCTGTTGAACAGCTATGGAGAAGAGTTTGTAGAATATTCGAAAAATGTCCCCCTGTTCTTTCCGTTATTTCGCTCGCCCAGCTACCCCGTCTCCGGATTTCTCTGGTCCCAGGTTGCCAGGAATAGGGAACACCGCACTATTATCGGCCTGATCCTCACCGAGGCCGTCCTCGTTCTTAAATACCTCTTCCTGTAGAAAATGGCGTCAGGCTGGAATCACAGCAATTATTCCAAAGAGTCGTATCTCCCCTTCATATCTCCGGCAATTTCGCCGCTTGTAATGTGGAGGATTGTCGCCATGCACTCTCCAATCCCTCCATCCGAGACTTATTCCTGAAACTCCTTTTCCTCCCACATGTCATAGGCTGTGGCCACCGAGGAAGCCTGGGCCAGAATAGCCAGGGCGCACACTATGTGTATACCGTGCAGGACCGGAACGACATACTGCATGTCGAGTGCCAGATGATGGACTGCTCCAAGTGCCAGGCCGCTGATGGCCTGAAATATTGCAAATCCCATTGTGACTTTGCCGATGCGCTTCAGGCGGGATGGAACAGACATCGCTGCAAGCTGCCGGGCGTTGTTGACAGTTACGATCAACAGAAGCAGGCCGAGCAGTACATGAACCGGCAATCCTGCGGATTCGCCCATCCAGCGCGGAACCAGAACGCAGGCAAAGAAGGCAAGCCAGATAGTGCTATAGAGCTTTTTCCAGAGTTGCATAAATTATTTCCCTCCCATTTCCCATATTGTGTATGTGGTGTTTATGGTTGACAGTCCCCTTGGAGCGCCATGAAATTATGGTTCCATTTTGAACATATTATCTTACACTTTTTCATCGTGAAAAAAGCCCGTGGTGGAACCATGTCAGGTTGGATATACATTTTTTTGCCGGAGACGATTGGGCCCGGATCGGTCCTGTTGACTATTTCACAGCCGACAGGTTAATGCGGCGGAAGGTCTCGAAACACCTGCCGTCCTCCTGTTTCGTCTCCTCGATCATCCTGCGGATGACAAAGCTGCGGAACGATTCCTTGTTCAGATCGTCTATGTGAATAAGAAAAGGTACAAGGCTTGGTTGATCGATCCATTGAATCATCGTATCTACGTCCGGAAAGTTCCTGTCGGCATTTTCGCCCCATACTTGAACATTATTCAACTCACTCGATTCAGCCAATGTCCTGTATCCATCAACAGACGGCATATACCACGGCCACTTAAAGGAGGCAAAGTACCCGGTGAAGACCTCCTGTGCCATTGCTTCACGAACTACTTTAAAAAAACTGGCGCAGTTTCCGTCACCGGCAAAATTGAAGCGCAGGCGTCCTCCGGCACGAAGCGCCCGATGGACGTTGGCCAGAAGACGACGGTGATCCATAATCCAGTGAAGTGTTGCATTTGAGAAAACAACATCGAAGCGCCCCGCGAAGCTGAGATTGTTGATATCTTCCCTGTGGAAACTAAGATTATGCTGCTCCTTCTGTTTCGCGGCCTTGATCATTCCCTGCGAAGCATCAATCCCAAGCACCTCTCCACGGGGTAGCAGTTCGGCAATCCGGGCTGTGAGGCTTCCGTCGCCGCAGCCTAGATCAAGCACGCACTCCATTCCCTGAAGGTCGAGTTCCTCGATAAGCTTTATGCCCCATTCTTTCTGATGTGTGGAGGCTTTGTCGTATTTTTTGCCATCAAATTCGTACTTCATCGTTACTATTTATTGATGCTTGAAGTGTTTTTTCGGCCTTGTGCTGCAGTGTCAGCTTCACACCTTTCGGGAGCAAAATTGAAATTATTCAGGTGCTTTATGTTCGACATCCGAGGACGATATCGGAAATTTTACCAAGGCATTGAAAGATTCCGTGGCGTTAGATCCCGAGTCATCCAGTACAATATCAGCCCAACTGCTGATTCGGTTGTCTTTATTTTCTAATTTCTCATTTCGGTCGAACTATCATAAAGCAAATGTGTCGGAAATCAATATTTGAAAAACAATATCTTATGTATTGCATTCATCCTGTAAATCCAGCCTTCAGATCCTCTGAAAGATATGGTTGTATCTGTAACAGATGGTGACAGTGCCAGCCAGAATTGAATGGACCTGAATCGTAAATATTGATACTTTAATCGTTGTATGGATGCACCTGATAAGGACTTGGTTAACAAATGCCCCAGGGAAAATTGCTATTCGGAAATATACTGAGCCACCTCGGTTCCTCTCTGATTTCTGGTTTTGCGAACTTCGCATGGCACGCCTTTCAGGCAGGGAATACCCGGATTCCGGAAGGGCGGCTCCCTCATCCGGGATGGGCACCCGGCAGAATGGCGAAAAGCCGTGAACGTTCAACCCCACCGCTGGGATTTCCAAGGGAGACCGATTCCCTCTGCCCGCGCTGTGTCCCTGAGATTCGTGAAAAAATCGTTCGTGGAGAAGAGGATTTAGACATTCTGCTTGAGGGCCACCCCGGGGAAATAAAGGCACGGATTGTGGAGGAAAACGGCCGTGTCCTGATGCGCAAAGTCTGTGAGAAACATGGTGCATTTGAAGACATCCTCTCGATCAACGCTGATTTTACCGGGCGGATCGAAGGCCTGTTTTTCGGCCGGGATTTCCAGACCGTACAGGACGAAAGCCTTCACCGACACGGTGCATCCTCCATCAAGTATGGGCGCGGAACCGTATTGACGGTCGATCTGACCAACCGATGCAACATGATGTGCAACCCGTGTTTTACGGACGCCAACCAGGTCGGTTACGTCCACGAGCCGGACCTGCAGGAGGTGAAAGCAATCCTGGACCGGGCAGTATCTTTCAAACCGCGCCGCCAGATCATTATACTTTTCTCAGGTGGAGAGCCTACACTGTCGCCCTATTTTCTGGAAGCCGTCGCCTATGCAAAGGAAATAGGATTTTACCGTATCCTGGCTGCGACCAACGGTATCCGGTTTGCGCAGAGCGAAGACTTTACACGCCGGGCAAAGGAAGCGGGATTGCACGGCACCTATCTTCAGTTTGACGGAATAGGCAATG
>JARRLM010000288.1:5265-7345 GCA_037386985.1 Acidobacteriota bacterium
GTGGTGTGAAGAACCTGTTCGACGTCAAAGTACAGGCGATTGAAAACATGGCCAGGGCAGGGATGAAAACGACTCTGGTGACAACCGTAATCAACACCGTCAACCAGGATGGTATAGGCCCGATTGTGGATTTTGCCATTAAGAACGTGGATAAAGTGCAGACGGTTGTGTTTCAGCCAGTTTCTTTTACCGGCCGTGATGAGGGAATTGACGATGCGTCACGATCGGAGCAGAGGTATACACTTTCCCATATGGTGGAGGATCTGCGCCTGCAGTTGAAAGGAAACCTGGATCCCATGCGCGACTGGTTTCCGCTTTCCACCTACAGCGCTTTTACAAGTGTTATGGATATTCTGCAGGGTCCGGAAGCCCCCTGGGGCTGGAGCGCCTGCAACTGTCATCCTGACTGCGGCGTATTCAGTCTGTTGGTTGTGAACCGTCGGACCCAAGAATGGATCCCATTGTTCAAACTGTTCGACTATGAGCAATTCATTCGGGATGTTGCGGTGATTACGGATACGGCCCGAGGAAAAAAATTGATTGAGGCGCAACTGGCCATGGCTATTCTGAGAAATTACAGGACAAAAAATGCGCCGCATGGATTCCCCATTTCGCAGATTGTGAATCTATTTCGACCCAGTTCGGAAAAGGCGGACAGTGACAGGAACGATCGCATGCAGACACGATCCGAAAAGGACGAGTGGCGCGTCCTGTGTGTCGAAGGGATGTGGTTTCAGGACCTTTGGACCTACGATTTCCGTCGTACGGAAATGTGTGTGATTCCCAATGGGACGGAAGAGGGGGAAATATCCTTCTGCGCCTACAATACGGGGCTGGGGTGGCGCCAGATCGTTGAGAGCAGGCACAAGGCTGCCAGTCTTGCCGAGTGGCACAAATCGAGGGGAAGGCATGAGGTCTTTGCCAACGGAAAAGAGGTGGAGTTAAGCCGTACAACGCACGAACTTATCCTTCCTATGCTTGATCCCGGAAACTCCTGTGGCGCAGAATTGTCGAATTCCAATAAAGTCGAAGACGATTGTGCCGCAGCCAAGGCAAATGAAAAATAAAATATTCCTCGTTTTCGTCTATGAGCTACAAAATAAAACAAATTGCTGCTCTTCTCGAGCTTGAGTACCAGGGAGACGGACATCATCTGTTGGAGAAAGTGGCGAACCGGGAGACAGCAGATAAGGATGCGCTGGTGTTTTTCGAAAGTGGAGATCCCGGGGAACTCGAATCCCTTTCAGCAGGATGTATTATTGCACCCAGAGATATTGCTCCCGCAACAAAGAATGTGATTTTTTCTCCACAGCCTAAACTCGATTTTGCCAGGGCTTCAACCTACTTGTACCCGCGGCCTGTGAGCCATGGAAGGCGACATCCAACAGCATTAGCTTCGATGAACGCAAAGATTGATGAGGACGTTGAATTGGGCCCCTTCACGGTAGTGGGCGCCGGAGCCAAAATCGGGAAAGGCTGCATCCTCCATACTGGTGTCGTTATAGGGAGGGGGTGCCGGCTGGGGCGGGAGTGCATTTTTTATCCGGGAGTTGTCCTCTATCCGGGAGCACAGATTGGGGACAGAGTTATTCTGCATGCCGGGGTCGTTATCGGTGCCGATGGATTCGGTTATGTCTCGGACGGGCAGGGGCAGCTGAAGTTTCCACAAGTAGGTTCGGTTGTCCTGGAAGACGATGTTGAAGTCGGATGCAACACAACGATCGATCGGGGATCGTTGGGCACTACCCGGATACGTGCCGGCGCAAAGATAGATAACCTTGTCCAGATAGCCCACAATGTGGAAATAGGAAAGAATGTGGTTGTGGCCTCTCAAACAGGCATTTCCGGCAGTACGATCATTGAAGATGACGCGGTGATCGGAGGACAGGTAGGATTCGGAGACCATGCCCGGGTGCAGAAAGGTGCTGTGATCGGATCAAAGGCCGGCGTACTGCCGGGGAAGATCGTACGCAGTGGTAATGTTTACTGGGGTGTTCCGGTACGCCCTCTTCAGGAATACAAACGTCTGAACGCGTATTTCGGCAAACTTCCTGAAATGAAAGCGGAAATCGATGCTTTG
>JARRLM010000289.1:0-7213 GCA_037386985.1 Acidobacteriota bacterium
TCATTGATGACAGCGGCGTTATGACGGAGTCCGCCGGGACATATATCGGTATGGACAGATATGAGTGCCGAAGGCGTCTTCTGGAGCAGCTCTCAGCGGAAGGCGTCATTCTGAAGATTGAGGACTATGAACATAATATCGGGCACTGCGACCGGTGTTCCACCGTAGTGGAGCCCAAAATTTCCATCCAATGGTATCTGAAAGTGGATTCACTGGCAAAACCTGCAATTGAAGCAGTAGAAAGCGGCAGGATACGATTCATCCCTGATACATTCAAAAAGCGCTATTTTGAGTGGATGTATAATATCCATGACTGGTGTATATCACGCCAGCTGTGGTGGGGACATCGCATACCCGCTTGGTACTGCGATACATGCGGTGAAATAATCGTTTCGCGTTCTACTCCGACCCGATGCAAAAAATGCCACGGGCAGCTCCGTGAAGAGAGCGACATTCTGGATACGTGGTTCAGTTCTGCTCTCTGGCCTTTCTCAACGATGGGGTGGCCTTCGGATTCAGAAGATCTTAAGCTTTTTTATCCAACCGATACCTTGATCACAGGACCGGACATCATTTTCTTCTGGGTTGCCCGTATGATCATGATGGGGCTGAAGTTTACGGGGGACATCCCGTTCCGAGAGGTCCATATTAATGGGATCGTCCGCGATGAAAAACGGAAGAAAATGAGCAAAACACGCGGAAATATCATCGAACCGCTGCAACTTATTGATCAGTATGGGGCCGATGCCGTCCGATTCACGCTCTCATCCATGGCTGTTCCCGGAACGGATATCCCGTTTTCATCCGATCGGATGAAAGGGTACAGTGCTTTTGCGAACAAGGTATGGAATGCGGCGCGCTTTGTCCTCATGAACCTGAAAGAAGAGGATTCATGCTTCATGAAGCTTCAGCCCTGATATACCAGTTTATCTGGCATGAGCTCTGTGATTGGTATATAGAACTTGTGAAGCCGGCTCTTACGGATGCATCGGTTCCGGAAAGTATACGCACATTGCGCTGCAGGATTCTCATCCATGTTCTTGATTACGCGTTGCGGATTCTTCATCCGTTTATGCCGTTTATTACTGAGGAGATATGGCAGAAAATTCCCCACAGGGGTGAATCCATAATGATTCAACAGTTTCCTGTACCCAGGAAAATCAGAAAAAATCCTGTGGCCGCACAGAAAATGCAGAATCTAATGGAGTTGGTCGGAGAAGTGCGTTCATTGCGAGCGGAAATGAATATCGACCCCAGGCGATTGTTGGACTCAAACATATGCCTGCCAAAGGATGACGATAAAACCCTCATAACGAGGAACCTCGAAAAGGTCCGTTCACTTGCAGGGCTTGGGACAGTCGAATTTGCTGAAAAGTTGCCGGAGCAGATGCTGAGAGGCGTGTGGCGGCTTGGAGAATTCGGACTCGATATAGAGGGGGCCATAAATATAGCGGCTGAAAGGGAACGATTGCAGAAAGAAGGTTTGCGAATTAGGGAACAGATTGAAAAGATAGAAAAGAAGCTCGACAGCCCTGAATTTTTATCCAGAGCTCCTGATAAAGTCATATCTGAAAATAAATTACGCTATGAGGAGCTTAGGGAAAAGAACCAGAAAATCGAATCCAATCTGAAACATCTGCCCGTTCAATAATTATGGACCAAATAAAAATTCCAGATATCCTGACCGATTTAGCGCATGTAGGTACGGCAGGACTGCCCTTGACAGAAACTCCTGTTTTTCTAAAGGAGCTCGAAATCTGCCGCCAATGGGGATACAGGGTAGAGCAGAAGCGTGATCGGGTGCTTCTTCGCTTTGATGACGATCAAATCATTCCTTATTGGGTGCAACGTGAAACGCCGGATCTGGCATGGGAAGGGCTCAGGGTAAATGGATTTCTCAGGATAGATTCCACCAACAGGGAAGCGATGGAACAAGCGCGTATGGGCGCACCCAACGGAACCCTGATATTTGCCGAAGAACAAACGGCTGGAAGAGGAAGAAACGGACGGAGCTGGTTTTCACCACCGATGAGTGGTTTATATTTCTCCTTGATCATCCGACCTCGGCAATCCAGAGAATTTTGGCCGCTTTTAACCCATGTAGCATCCGTAGCGCTGGTAGACGCACTCCAGGAACTCGTCGATACAGAAGCTATTCCCAAACCCTTGGAATTAGATATCAAGTGGCCGAACGATGTGCTTATTTCCGGTAAAAAGTGTGCCGGAATCCTGCTGGAAACTCTGGATGAGGGACATAATCAGGCGGTTGTAATAGGCGTGGGTATCAATGTTCGTTCCGGCAGTGTTCCGGATAATCTGTCAGAAGCAGCAGTCTGTATCGATGAACCGGCTCATGCCACCGTACCGCGAAGGAAGATTCTGGTAAGTTTTCTGAAACAGTTCCAGGCTGTATATATTTCCTTTGAAAAAGGGAAGCATGGGGAATTGCTCGATAGATGGAAACTCCATTCCACTATGTGGGACTGTGTTCGTATTTGGATTGAAGAAGGAGGCAGACGCCGCTCTGCCGTAACATGCGGGCTCGACAAAATCGGTGCCTTATTAGTGCGGAACGATGAGGGCGTCATGGAAACAATTCATGCGGGGGATGTCCGGATTCAGCGGACTCGGTTCATCGTTCAGGATTACAGCGATAAACAGTAAACACCGATCGGTAAATGAAATACCGGAAATTTTCTCTGGACCGGTAACGCCTGTAAGGCCACACGCCAAAGGACATGAATATAAAAGGAATGGAAGGGGATGTATGTTTTTTAAACGGCCCTCAGAGGAGCCTAGCGAGAAGAAGGCGGGTCTATTTGCGAGGATGACAAGGGCTCTCGGCGCTACCAAGGAAAACCTTGTCGGGAAAATCGAGTCGGTCCTGTCTTCCCGTCCGGCGATAGATGAAGAGGTTCTTGACGATCTGGAAGGTACGTTGCTTTCCGCGGATCTCGGCGTAGGTGTTACGGATAGAATCATGCAGGCCATACGCGATAGGCATAAAAGTCAGCTACTCAATAATGCTGAAGATGTAAGAGTTGAAATCAGGAACCAGTTGTTGTCTGTTCTGAATTCGGAAGCCGCCCCTGAATCCTTCCAGCAGGGAAGGGATCCCCGGGTATGGATGGTTGTCGGTGTCAATGGGACGGGGAAAACGACAACCATAGGAAAACTGGCGGCAAAAATTTCAAAAACAGGAAACAATGTTCTTGTTTGTGCCGCGGACACATTTCGGCCGGCAGCGATAGAGCAATTGACCGTATGGGCTGAACGTTCGGGTGCGGATTTGGTGAAAAGTAAAATAGGTATGGATCCCTCGGCCGTACTGCATGATGCGTTAGCGGCTGCAATGGCGAGAAAAAGCGACATTGTTATTATAGATACCGCCGGACGACTACATACCAAGGGAAACCTTATGCAGGAGCTGGGAAAAATGTGTCGGGTGGCCGGAAAACAAATTCCCGGTGCGCCTCATGAAGTCCTTCTGGTTATCGATGCGACCACAGGGCAGAATGGACTGTCCCAGGCGCGTGAATTTACCAAGTTTACGGGTATTACCGGGATTATTATCACGAAACTGGACGGTACTGCAAAAGGCGGAATCGTCTTCAGTATCAGCCAGGAACTCGGGATCCCTGTGCGCTATATTGGAGTGGGGGAATCTCTGGAGGACGTTCTTGAGTTTTCGCCCGAATTCTTTGTCGATTCGCTGTTTGATGAGGTTTCATCCCAGAAAACAATTTCGGAATAAGTTTTATTAGAGAACGGTTCTCCCCTACACCAGATTCTTCGAAGAATGAAGAAACTTCAGAAATGTAATCCTGAAAAGTTATTTGCGTTCTACCCTGAATGCCGGCTTTCCTGCAATGAACCTTATTTTAGGTGGAAAAAGGAATTGAAATAGTGGATATGGCCCCCGGGACAACAAAGGATCAGGTTATTCTCCATCACAATTCTACCTCACGCTGGCTTTGTTTTAAACGTCCTTTAGGGATTGTGGAAGCAAGATCGATAGGGGATGTGCTGCCAGCTCTAGCGGATATTGAAGCGCAAGTTCGAGATCATGGGCGATACGCTGCTGGATTCATAAGTTATGAAGCAGCCGGGGCCTTCGATTCCGCCATTTGTACGAAAAAGGCCGAAGATTTTCCGCTTTTGTGGTTTGGATTATATCCGCCACCGGAGGAGTTCCGGCTCCAGGAGCCGGATTATGACGCATATTGCCTGGGGAATAAAATTCCTTCCGTCAGCCATTCGGAATATTTTCATGCGATCTCGAGAATCAAGGAACACATCCATTCCGGGGATACCTACCAGGTTAATTATACCTTTCAGTTGAAGATTCCTTTTTCCGGAGACCCCTGGAACCTCTTTCTAGCGATGGTGCGGGCACAAAGTCCCGGATATGCAGCGTGGATAGATACAGGGCGCTTCGCAATCTGTTCCGCTTCGCCGGAATTGTTTTTCAGTCTGGATGGAAAGCGCCTGATATGCAAACCGATGAAGGGTACTGTAAAGCGTGGGCGTACGCTCAAGGAGGATGAATCCTTTGCACTCTGGCTTCAGAATTCAACAAAGAACCGGGCTGAAAACCTAATGATCGTTGATATGATCCGCAACGATCTGGGGCGTATAGCAGACGCAGGCAGCGTTGGGGTCGACAGGCTTTTTGATGTGGAGCGTCATCCGACGTTATGGCAGATGACTTCTACACTCTTCCCATGCGCATCGATCACAGGCGCTCCCAAGATACGAACTACAAACATAATCGCTGATCTGGAGCGGTCAGCCCGCAATATATATACAGGATCCATCGGATTCATCGGACCGGAGCAGCGTGCTCAATTCAATGTCGCCATACGAACGGCAGTTGTCGATCGAATAACCGGAACGGCAAGATACGGCACCGGTGGTGGGATTGTCTGGGATTCGGCCAGCCAGGATGAATACACAGAAGCCATTCTGAAGGCGCGTGTACTTACGGAACAGAGACCTGATTTTTCATTGCTCGAATCTTTATTGTGGACCCGTGAGGACGGCTATTTCCTGCTGGACTATCATATGAGAAGGCTGGCCGATTCAGCCGCATATTTCGATTATTCAGTGAAGATACAGGATATAAAAGAATCCCTCTATGAGAAAGCTTCGACTTTTTCCAATATGCCGCGGAAGGTGCGGTTGTTAGCAAGTCGGAACGGTTGTGTCGAAATTTCGTCCGCCTCATTAATGCCTGAGCCGTTGACTAAAAAGCTGAAGGTAAAACTGGCAGCGGCTCCGGTATACTCCAGTGACCCATTTCTGTATCACAAGACCACCTGCCGGCAAGTCTACGAATCCGCGCAACAGGATTGCCCCGATTGCGACGATGTGCTCTTGTGGAACGAACGCCAGGAATTAACCGAGTCCTGCGTTGCCAATATCGTGGTGGCGATCAACGGAAAGCTTTATACCCCCACGATTACTTCAGGGCTTCTGGCAGGTGTGTTTCGGGCTTGGTTGCTGGACCAGGGGGCGATCCAGGAGCGCGTCCTTCATGTTTCAGATTTGAAGAATTGCACAAAAATATACCTTATAAACTCGGTTCGCAAATGGCAGGATGCCATGTTGGCCTGAGGCTACACGCATGCAGTAATTCTCTGTTGTTTGTTGTTGCCCGCCCTTTGAAGCCTTTGGGATTGATCCCGGTTTTGCGAAAGAGATCCAACCCTTTCTTAATGATGGGGATCTCGATTTAAAACAGTGCGTAGATAAATGGTGCGGCGCCGGTTCCGCCCAGGACGGCAATCAGAGCGACGAATAAGAGCACAACTATAATTGGCGCCAGCCACCATTTCTTGTTATGCAGGAGAAAGTCCAGGAATTCGGCAAGCAGACCGGGCGATTTTTTCTGGGCCAATTGTTGAAAGTCGGCGGATCGGCGGTTTGACTTTTTATGTTTTTTTCGGTCGGATTTCATAAACAATAGTCTCTCATACTTGTCAAGATGCAAGGCTGACTGTAAAAACTAATCCTTAAGAAGCGCCTTAGGATCGAGAAGCGTCATGCGACGCTGGTCTACATCAATAATGCCCTCTTTACGGAGATGAGTTATAACCCGTGTAACCGTCTCTCTTGAAGTTCCTACCATTTCAGCAAGTTCCTGATGTGTTATTTTGAGGTCTATGATCGTTCCATAGTCGTCCTGGACGCCATGTTTCTGGGCAAGGTCAGAAATGCATGTACGGATCCTTTCCTCAGCCTTGCTGGAACTTAAGCTTTGCGTCTGCCAGACCTCCCGAAGTCGAGCACAAAGTACATGGATGATCTGCAGAAGGACCTTCTCGTTGTGCATGAGATATTTATGAAAATCCGGCCTGCTGACGGAAATTATCTTGGAATCTTCCATTGCAGAAACAGTTGCAGGCGCTGTTTTCCCGTCCAGAAAGGACATTTCTCCAAAGAAGTCTCCAGCTTTATGGATGGCGAGAATGGTTTCCTTGCCGCTCGAACCGGATTTGGTTACCTTAACCTTGCCCGCAAGTACAAGGTACATATAATTCCCGGTTTCTTCTTCCACAAAAATAACCTGATTTCTGCGGTAAGACCGCGGAATGAATACATGTTGCAGGGATTGGAATTCTTCGTCCGTTAGTGTGGAAAATAGGGGAACCTTTCGAATTTGGTCTGCTTTCATGACATTTTCAACCTTGTTATTTCTGTTCGTTTCGGATCATCCAGAGGGTTTCCAGGGATGAAGTGACGTATGAGAAGCCGGATTCCGGCGAGTCCTGCGCCTGCTAAAATTGAAGACATACAAAGCACGATCACGAGGAAAAACGACCACACCGTGGAATTCAGGATGACAACGGGTATTCCCCAGACGGTGGAAGACTGAGGTTTTTTATCGTAAATCCATTTGACGGAGTAGCTGTACTGAATCGGGCTCAGGATATCGCCTGCGTGTTCGGTGCTGAATGAGCCTTGAAGTACGCATAACAAAGGACCGCTTCTCAGGAGATACGTATCGATGCTGTCTGCGGAAGTCGCATCCAGGGAGAGTTCGGAATAATACTGCTCGGCGATCTCCGGTGTAGGAAACTTCAAAAGGTACAATAATCCGGATTGTTCATCCACGGAATAGAATGCCCGGGCGATTCCCATATCATACATGGGCTGGATAACGTTGTCAGAGTCTGGAGTGGTGAAGGATTTAAAAGATTTCGATCCCGGG
>JARRLM010000290.1:0-7488 GCA_037386985.1 Acidobacteriota bacterium
AGCCAATACGAGCTTCTTGCCGTTCGGTCATTATTGCCGGAGAGCCATCGCCTGTCCGGCGATTTCAACAGCAAATCTTTCGTCGTTAATGTGATACGGAAACGTCGTCAACGGCACACCGTCGGGTAATACTTTCTTCAAATGCTCCACAAAAACCGGCGGCAGCGACGGATCATACAGATGGCCCTGCTCGCTGTCATGTGCCGAGAAACCGAGCAGAGGAACAAAAAACGCGACAGGCCCCTTCGCCCCTCGTATAAGTCCCGCCATATGTTCGGCTACCTGCCGAAATTCCTCGGCTCCCGCCCGCACTGCCGTCAATTCCGGATTGTGGACATGATACCGCCTGCCGGGAAAGCGTACTTCGGCATCCTCAATCGGGCCGGCAACCATAAAATCAATGTTTCCAGGGACAAAAATAGTCGGGATTCCTTTTTCCAGCGAAGCCTTGCAGCGATCAGGCCCTCCGCTGAACAAGCCCTGGCATAGAAAATCACCCACCTCGATCAGAGACAGATTCACAGCAACGGATATATCACGCTCCCGGACGGTTTCATCCATGGCAACTCCGCCGATACCCTGGGTATGAAATACCATCACCTCAAACCCATTCTTTCCCAGCGTTTTTCGGATTATACTGCAGCATTTTTCCGTTGTGCCAAGAGTGGACAACGCAATAACCGGTTTCTCCGACACTTCCTCGGAGGAATATCCATAAGCCATGCCCGCCAGTGCCCGGGCACTGTTGCTGAACATCCTCCGGGTGATGGCATTCAAACCAGCCACATCGCATATAGAGGGCACCATCATAATATCTTTGGTGCCTACAAAGGGCCGGGTCATTCCGGATGCCATCGTCGAGACCATCACTTTCGGCACGCCAAACGGGAAACTGCGCATAACCGCGGTACCAAGGTCCGTTCCCAGAGATCCGCCGACACCGATGATGCCCCTGAGCCCAACCTTCCCATGCAATTCCTGGGCACACTGAATGGCACCCCTGGTCATAACATCCAGGCATTTTGCCTCATGGTTCAGGGAACGCACCTCGGACATGGTTTTTCCGACAGCCGCAGCAACCTGGTCGGGAGTAATATCGGCGCCTTCCTCCGCGGTGCTGCGTACACTGGGATCCAGGTGGTAGACATCCAGGTTGCAATCCTCAAGGCACTGCCTGATAAAACGGGCCTCAATTGCCTTGGTGTCCATTGTTACAATCATCAATACTTTCGGCCGGTCTCCCATATATCCTCCAATTGAATGATACTGGCGATGATTTGCTCTTTTATCAATGTTGCATCCTTCCCCAATGCTTCAGGTGAACTGGCGCTCATTGGCCATTGCCGCTGCAGCAGCCATGGCGGCGATTTTCTTCTTTTCCAGGGAACGAAGCGAAAGCTTATACTGCAGTCTCCACTGCGCCTCGGCAATTCGCTTCATGGCATCCGGAAGCGCCGTTTCACGCTCTATGAAATGAGTTCCCAACCTGCCTTCTACAAACCTTTCATTCTCCATGACCGCCAGGTGGAAGGGGATGTTGTTTGGTACGCCTTCGATAACATATTCGTACAAAGCCCGTCGCATTCTATGAATCGCTTCATCCCGATTCCTGCCCCATACGATCAGCTTCGAAACAATCGGATCATAGAACGGAGGGATTGTGGAGGAACTGCAAACGCCACTGTCCACGCGGATGCCGGCGCCTCCGGGAGGATGGTGCGCATGAATTCTTCCCGGAGTGGGAGTGAAATCGTTTAAAGGATCTTCCGCGTTAATGCGGCACTCCATGGAATTGCCGCGTACCAGAACATCCTCCTGCCGGACTGAGAGTGGAAGCCCCGACGCAATCCGTATCTGCTCTTTCACGATATCTATTCCGGTTACCATCTCTGTAACCGGATGCTCCACCTGGATCCTGGCATTGACTTCAAGGAAATAAAATTCCCCTTCCGAAAAAAGGAACTCTACTGTTGCAGCGCCTTCATATTTCACCCACCTTGCGGCATCGGCTGCAAGGGCCCCCATTTTACGCCGCACTTCCTCGGTAACAACCGTTGAGGGAGATTCTTCTATCAGCTTCTGATGTCTGCGCTGTATGGAACATTCCCGTTCGCCCAGATGCACCACGTTCCCTTTAGAATCCGCCAGAATCTGGAACTCGATGTGGCGGGGATTCGCCAGATATTTTTCGATATAAACATCCCTGATGCCAAAGGTGGTCCCGGCAATCCTTTGCGTGGATTCCAACGCTTCGCGCAAAGAACCGTCATCGGCTACGATAGTCATTCCGATTCCACCGCCACCGCCGGCAGGCTTCAGGATTATGGGATATCCGATCTTTGCCGCCTCACTCTTTGCCTTTTCGTATCCATCCACGCATTCATCCGTGCCTGCGACGACAGGAAGTCCGGCCCTTTGCATCTCACGTCTGGCGGCTACTTTATCCCCAAGCAGTTCGAGCACCCGGCTCGAAGGTCCGATGAACCAAATTCCTTCCCGTTCGCAGGCTTCCGCAAACTCAGGGTTTTCAGCAAGAAATCCGTATCCGGGATGGATGGCCTCGGAACCGCTTTCTTTAGCCTTTTCGATGATTACGGGAATATTGAGATAACTCCGGACTGCTGCAGCGGGACCGATTGGATAGGACCGGTCTGCGTATTTGACAAAGAGAGCATTCTCGTCCGCTTCGGAGAACACGGCAACAGAAGGGATTCCCATTTCGCGGCACGCTCTCATAACGCGTACGGCTATCTCGCAGACCTTCGCATCTTCATGGCCTCAATCATGGCAATCGGATCGCCCTCGTTCACACTGTCCCCCTCCTGCACCTCCACAGAAAGCACCAGCCCCGCCATTTCACTGACAACAGCTCCCTCAGGGATATTTTCCGCATGACCCGATTCGTCCCTTTCGACAACCTCAGGCGCCCTGTTTCCTATAGGCGACACTCTGACTGTGAATACTTCGCCGTCCACTTCAACATTGAATGCGCGCGGACCTGCAGATGTGTCTACAGGGCTCGATACTGCGGCCTGGACTGGTTTAGCTGCTGTCGCACTTCGTTGTTTTATCTTTCCGGGGCGATAATCCGGAATCAAAACCTTCAGCAGCAGATCGTCGTCGGAAAGATCCGGTCCGATATCCTGCCGTAGTTCTTCGACTGATTTCAGAAAGCCTTCCGGCTTCCAGTCCCGAAACTCCTGAGTACGCGGCAAACCCATGATCCTGTCCATAAGATTCGCATCCACCGGAACAACCGGATCCCCGTAATATCCAAGAACGTACTTGATTGTCTCATCCGGAATCTTTTTATAGCGCTCGCCGGAAACGACGTTTTCCATGGCCTGGACGCCTACAATCTGGGAATAGGGTGTCGCCATGACCGGATACCCGAATTCCTTCCGCACTTTGATGACTTCTTCAAGTATCTCGTTCAGCCGATTTTCCATCCCAAGTTCCCGAAGCTGCCGTGTAAGGTTTGACATCATGCCGCCCGGGACCTGATGCTCGAAATGAAACAGATCATATTCTCTCGGCATGCCCAGCGGGAATCTTTCACTTTCGGCGATTTTCCTGAAATGGGCCGACACGGCTGCGAGCGCATCCTCATCCAGGTCCGACTCGAACCCAAGACGCCGGGCGTTTCTGACAATAGTCTCGGTTGCCGGTTGCGATGTGCCGTTGGCCAGGGGAGTCTGCTTCACCGTGGTTATCAGTTCCCTGGTTCGCTCAGGAGTCAGGATACCGGATGCATCTTCTATCATGATTCGATCGATGCAATCTTTCGTGGATACTATTTTTTGCACTTTTTCAGCCCAATGCTCGTTTGTATGGGCGGGGCTGTCGGTATACATCAGTGCCGTAACAACCTCTGCTCCTTCGGCCTTGGCGATCTCGGCAAAGTGGCGAAATCTTGGTACGTTTTCCTGGTAGTCACAGATCCAGAAGCTATTGAGCCCGTTGGCAACCGATCTCTTGATCCAGAGTTCAATGATACTGCGCGGCGTGCTGAGATCGAATGACGACAGGCTCGCCGTCTGGTAGGAACCGCGCAGACAGGTGTCGGGCATAAGACCGGACAGGGTCCGGATTCTTTCCCAGGGATTTTCGTTGTGGTGGCGTACCTGAAGCGTGAATGCCTGGGAACCGACCATAGCGACTGCCCGATATCCGACCTTGTTCATCGTCTCTGCAATCGGGGTTATATGATCGGTCCGCATCATAAGCCCCCAGAGACTCTGCTGGGCATCCCGGATTGTTTGATCCACAAAATCGATTTTACTCATGAATCTGGGTCCCTCCCTCGGCAACATGGCTGTTCATTCGGAATCACTAGAAAACGCTTTCATTGCGTTATTTCTTTTGCAGGATTTTCAACAGGCTCTCTGCCACAGCAGCGGCAAACTCCCTACTGTTAATGTCCGTATTGATTTCGATGATTTCTATGGCAGGGTCAAGGCATTTTTTCAGGGCAGCCGCAAAAACTTCATCAGACTCAGGGTCGTACAACGGCCCTCCGGCGACGCTCAGCGACGAGAAACCCTTCATCGGAACGATGATCTTGACCCTTTCCTTCTGAGTGTAGTCATTCAGTCGTTCAGCGGCGGAGACGGCTACATACTCCATCTCTTCCGCGATCAGTCTGGCCTGCACCCGCGGGTGTTCCTGTATGTACAGCTTCCTCTCCGAAAGTTTCCGGGTCTTCCAAAGAGAATCGTCGGAGTCTCTCCTTTCCAGCGGACCGCAGCTGATTATATCGAAACCGCCCGGACAAAGGATATAGGGGATGGGTATGTCTGAGGCGATATCCAGGCGATACGGTCCGGCATTCCCCCTGTTTCCTCCCAGAAGGTACTCGCTGAAAGCTCCGGGCACCAGATCGACAAATGCCTGGAAATCCCCCTGGGGGATTAGCGCAATGGCAGCCTTGTCCCCGATTCCGTTTGCATGAAACGATACAGTCTCGTAGTCCTTTTCCAGAAACTCCCTTATATAATGGGCCCCCTTGTCGCAGAACCCGAACTCCGTTATGGCTATGGACGGCTTCTGATCCCGTGCGGACATCCTGCCCTTTTCAATCATCCCGGAAATGGCATCAGCGCCGTTGAGGGCGAGCGTCCGGACGAGGGAATTCATACCCACGGTATCCACCACGGCATGCATCACGGTTATGTCTTTGACGGAAAAATATTCGGCGAACTCCTCCGCGTGGATGGGCATAGCCATGGCACTGGATATCAGGATCTTCGGCAGTCCGAAAGGAGCCTTCTTCATTGCGGGAAGCGATATCATGGCGCCGGTCATCCCGGCAATGGCGATCATGCCTTCCAGATCCCCACTTTCATGAAGAGACATGATTTTTTCAGCCAGGCCTCCGGCCATAATGGAAATGGCTTCCTCTCTGCCGTCCGGAAGCATTTCAGCTACACCCATCGAAGGGCCTCCGCCCAATTCCGATAGTTCGCCGAAACTTATGTCCGCCTGGAGAATCGGAGCAATCGCCCCCGTTCCGATACTGATATCTATCAACAGGGCTTTATGACCCCGTTGTTCGATCCGTTCCCTGATAAGACTCAGGGCTTCCTCCCTCTCATCTATCATTCCTATGACAGCGATGGACATATTCTGCTCTCAATCGTTCGTAAACTGTATTCTAAGTAAGTTCTATTAAAAGAATCAGCCGAATAGCCTAAAGCTCAATCTCTTTCAAATCCTCCGAAAGGATGAGGGGCGCTTCCGTATGCGTCTGTACTTCCTCTGCCGTCCAGTCGGGTGCAACCTCGCTGAGGACCAGCCCCCGTTGAGTCACATCAATTACGGCTATATCGGTGAATATCTTATCCACACAGTTCACGGCCGTTAAAGGAAAACTGCACTGTTTCACTATCCGTGCAGCTCCCTCTTTGGTAGTGTGAAGCATCATCACTATCAGCTTTCTGCACCCGATAGCCAGATCCATGGCGCCTCCCATACCTGTAGCCGGTCTTCCCGGCCGTCCCCAGTTGGCCAGGTCTCCCGCCTGTGAAACCTGGTATGCCCCCAAAACAGCCAAATCAATATGACTCCCGCGGATCATGTCGAAGGAAATGCCGCTGTCGAAAAAGCACATCCCCGGCGCCCGGGTTACAGGTTGATCGGAAGCGTTTATCAATTCATAATCTTTTTCCTCATCCTCGCCCAAAGCGCCATACCCGAGTATACCGTTTTCACCCTGAAAATAGACGGTCCTGTCTTCCGGTATGAAATTTGCGCATATCCCGGGCATCCCATATCCCAGGTTGATGGTCATTCCATCCTCGAATTCCTTGGCCACTCTCAAAGCGATGGTTTGTTTATCCAGACGAAACTTCATCTTGGCACCTCCACAATCCGACTGATAAATAGATGGGGCGTTACTATAACTTCCGGATCCAGTTCTCCGGGCCGGACAATTTCATCCACTTCAACAATCGTCGTTCTGGCAGCCATGGCCATAACCGGATTGAAACACCTTGCCGTCCCCCTATAAATCAGATTCCCCAGCGTATCCGCTTTATGAGCCTTGATAAGAGCGAAGTCTGCAGTCAGCGGCATTTCCAGCAGATACTCCCTGCTGTCGATGACCTTCTTTTCTTTTCCCTTTTCGATAGGAGTCCCCACGCCGGTAGGGGTGTAAAATCCTCCAAGGCCGCCCGCACCCGCTCGAATTCTTTCTGCGAGGGTTCCCTGCGGGACCATTTCAATCTCCACCTTGCCTTCTCTATGCAGGATCTCGATTGGAGATTTCGGCGGCATTCCACCAAGCGCCGGAACCGATCCTATGAACTTCTTCACCTGCCCATTGGAAAATAGAATACCTATATCCTGGTAGCCATCGGGCTTAATCCTCTTGCTCAGCTCAAACCCGACGCCGCCTTGGTTTGAAATAAGTGTCAGATCTTTAGCTCCCTGATCGGTCAAACCGACGATCAGATGGATCGGCAACCCCCCAAAGGAGCCGAAGCCGCCAATCATTATCGTGGCTCCATCGAAAACGTCTTCGAGCGCATCCTGACAGTTGGAAAATATTTTACTTTTGGGCATAAGCCTTCCTCAAACTGAATGGAAGCGAATCCGACAAATTTGCCCGTTCCGCCCCTGTTGTTAAAGGTATTTAACTTTATTTCAACCGGTCTCTCTCGAGTTCGTTTCGTGGTCTGGGCAGCGGCAGTAGCTTTGCTCGAAGCCTTTGAATAATGCCGGCTGGAAACGGGAATCATTCTCCGCGGTGTTATCCCTTTTCGTTCCCCAAGACCACGCAACATCCGACCCCGGCTCCTGCATTTCCGCCCAAATTATGCGTCAGTCCAAGCCGGGGGTTCTTCACCTGACGCGGGCCGGCCTTGCCCTGCAATTGCAGATAAACTTCATATATCATCCGTAAGCCGCTCGCGCCGAGAGGATGACCGAAACACTTTAATCCTCCGTCGGTGTTTACGGGTAAATCGCCCTTTAACGTGAATGCTCCTG
>JARRLM010000291.1:0-6653 GCA_037386985.1 Acidobacteriota bacterium
CGCTGAGTGAAGATCCGGAGGTTTTCAGAAAAATGAGCAAAACGACACCTGGAAACAGGGCTGCAAAGGAATATGCCGAAAGGGATAACAGAGTAAACGAAGCCATAACTATGAAGGTGCCTGACCGGGTGCCGATCCAGCTCTTCGTCGGCTATTTCGCAGGCAAGTATTGTGGCATCCCTTTTTCAGCAGCCTATTATGATGCCGAAAAATGGAGGGCGGCTAATATCAGAACGATAACAGAGCTTCAACCGGATGTTTACTGGGCACAGACAGCAGCTGTTTCCGGAAAAGCGTTGGAGATTCTGGGCCCGCTTCAAATCAGGTGGCCGGGTTTTGGTGTGGCTCCCAGCCACAGTCACCAGGCGATTGAACTGGAGCCGATGAAACCGGAGGAGTATGACGCCTTTCTCAGCGACCCTTCGGATTTTATCGTACGCTCCTATCTGCCCAGGGTCGTAGAATCGGCGGCGCCTATGGCCAAGCTGCCCCCATTCCGTTCGCTGGCGACCAGCATGGGACTGGTTCGCTATCTGGCGCAATGCACCCAGCCGGATATAGTGGAAATGCTCCAAAAATTCCGCGAAGCCGGTGAATTACAGGTAAAGTGGCAAACGCGGGATGCCAATTTTGTCGAGGAAATGGCTGGGCTCGGTTTTCCCAGCTACAATACTCCCGTCATGATGGCTGCGGCACCCTTCGATATGATTTCCGACTTTCTGCGCGGTATGCGCGGTGCGATGCTGGACATGTTTCGCATTCCCGACAAGCTCCTTGAAGCCTGCGATGTGCTCTGCAGACAAACCATAAGCATGATAAAGGCCATACCTGCTCCGGCAGACGGCAGCGTCAAAAGGGTTTTTATGGCCCTACACAGAGGTTCGGACGGATTCATGTCTCTGCCCCAATTCGAGAAATTCTACTGGCCGACTCTCAAGAAAGTTATTCTAGCCTTGATCGATGCAGGATGGACGCCGTGCCCGTTCTTCGAAGGAACATGGGACAAGCGTCTTGAATATCTGCGCGAATTGCCCAAGGGGAAAGTCCTCTGTCATTTTGCAAAGACGGATCCGGAAAAGGCAAAGGCCGTCCTTGGCGGGCATCTTTGTTTCATGACCGATGTCCCCGGCTTTCTTTTACAGACCGGCAGCATCTCAGAGGTCGAGGACTATTGCAAAAACCTCATCAAGATATGTGGTAAAGAAGGTGGCTATATCATGACAGCCACATGCCTGGACGAAGCCAGCCCCGTGAACGTGAAAGCCATGATTGACGTTACCCGGAAGCACGGCGTGTACGCCTGAGAATTTCTTATCCTTTCAATGGAGTTTTATGGAACAAAAAAGGGTTGTTGGATATACCTGGATAGTGTACGTCATCGAACTTTCAGCGCAGAGCGTAGCCCTGGGAATGGGCAAGAACTGAAATCCGCCCTTAAAAACTACAATTCATAAGGAATAGTTAACACTACTATTCAGAAGGAATTGGGCCTTTCGTCCACCCAGATCGGATGGGCTTGGGGGATGATAGGTCTGGGCGCGCTTCTGTTTTCGGTTATAGGCGGACTGATCAGCGATCGTTTCGGCGCCCGACAGACCGGCTTTTTCGGATTGCTTCTCATGGCGTTCAGCGGAACGCTGAGGGGTCTGGCCGAGGGGTACGGACAGTTGCTTGCCTCAATGCTCCTCTTTGGAGTCGCCGTAGGAGTCACGAGGCCCAATCTGCCCCGTGCGCTGAGCCAGTGGTTTCCTCCGAACCGACTCGGAATGGTCAACGGGCTTGCGGCCGGAGGAGGAGCCCTCGGCGCTGCGCTTTCCATGGCTTTCAGTGTCAGTTTTTTTGGTCCTCTT
Organism: Acidobacteriota bacterium; assembly: GCA_037386985.1. Taxonomy (GTDB): domain Bacteria; phylum Acidobacteriota; class UBA6911; order UBA6911; family UBA6911; genus UBA6911. The sequence goes on from JARRLM010000291.1 coordinate 1,851, forward strand.
GTAGGAGGCTGGCGGAATGTTGTGTTCGTTTTGGGAATTATCTCTTTTTTCCTGGCGGTTTCTTGGGCTGTTTTGATTAGAGAAAGAAGTTCCGGTGAGCCATCCACTCCCGACATGACCGAGGTTATGAATGGTTTCAAGCTTGTGCTTCGTTCCAAACCAGTTTGGATTCTGAGCATCGCAGCTTTTCTGCTATTTGGCCATACCGGGTCTTGGGTGAGTCATTTCCCCGGATTTTTTGAATACAAGCACCATATGTCCAGCGCCGCGGCCGGGCATATGGTGTCTATCACATTGTTTGCCGGTGTTTTCGCGGCTATATTCTTACCGACACTGTCCGACCGTCTGGGTTCGCGCAAGCCTGCTATTCTGTTAGCCTGTGTTGCCGGAGGTCTGTGCAACATGCTTCAGGGAAGCTTCCTCGGCCCTGTTCTGATCGTCATTTTGGTGATTATGCCCTTTGGAGTCGGAACCATCAGCCCGCTAATGATGACAATTCCTTTCGAATTAAAGGAACTTCCCCGTTCGGTTGCCGGCGCGGCTATCGGGATGATTTTTACCTTTCAGAATATCGGTTTATTCCTCTATCCGGTTTTTTCCGGAAAACTGATTGATCTCTTCACTCCCAATTACTACCCCTTTTTCGTGGCTCAGATGATGACTTTTGCAGTCACCTTCCTTCTGGTTTGGCGACTGCTGCCCGAGACCGGACCGAATGCGAAGAGAGCCTGAGTCGATTAAACGGCAAAACAAAAGGATAGTTCATATACAGTAATGTCCAAGTCTCCCCGAAATATAGAGTTTGGGGAAAAGTGAATTTAGACATTGTTGCGGAGCTTGGAGGGCTTCGCCGGTATGGGGTTCAGATCAGAGTGGTTAGGTTCCACCTTTCATCTGAGCCAATATCTGCTCTAAGGCTGTCTGATCAGGAGTAACAAATGGTGCCGACGCCGGCAGGTTCTCCAGATATTTCAGAAGCTGGTCGGTCTTTCCCTGCGCAGGAGGTAGATGTGCAGAAAAGATCATCTTCGGGGCAATTTGACGAATTTTGTCCAATGCCTTGCTGAATTTGCTGGATTCAACCATATGAATCCATGGAGAGTCGGCACTGGCCCAGCCGGCCATACCTTGAGCCAGATCCGTTTCTCCAATATCTTCAGTGTCCGTGGCTGTTGCCGGGAGGATACCACCAAAGAAATCTGCAGAGAAAAAGGCTTCCGACTTTTTATCATAGACGCCGATTGTTGTCGGGTTATCGAAAAGGGGAGGCCGGACTGCTACCAATTCATGGTCGCCGGCCATAATGGTATCTCCCGGGTTGATCCAGTAAACGCGATCCATGGGAACCGGCCATGCTGTGCTGATTCTTAATACGGCTAATGAGTTTGCCGCCAGCCGCGCATTGGGGGCTACTTCAAAGACCCTCTGCAGATTCCCGGTATGATCGGCATCATCATGTGTAAGCCACACCCATCTTAAGTCCTGAGGATCAATTATCGACTCCAGACATTTCATGAATTCCGGACTGTCGATTCCCATCCCTGTATCAACCAGGACGGGTTCTTTAGCCTTGATGATAAAAGCATTCACAGCAAGAAATCCCATGCCGGGAATTGGGAAAAAAGAGGGAAGGATTTCAATATCCTCCATTAATCGATAGGGTTTTTCCATTAGCAACTCCTTCTGTTCTATTTTTCATCTTGGGGGGGTAACCCCTTATCTAAAACATCCTCCTTTTTTTGCCTGTGAACAAGACATATATCTGAAAGGAGATAAAAAGTACTGGATCAAGCTTCAACAATGGATGAGCATGTCTTAATGGATCAGAGAATGCTGCGTTGAACCATTTTAAATTCATGTTAAGCTAGTTTAAGGCAGGAGACATGGAGCCTGAAACGTTTTGCCATTCCCGGAGGATTTTACCCCCGGAGGTTGGCTTTGATGCCCAAGCTGGTCCTTTTCATGATTATGCCTCTCCTGCCCTATATCGGAAGCAGTTCACAGATTTCATTTTGGGTTGGTTTTAAAACCCCAGGCCTGCTAGCGGAATCTCCTGCTGTAACTGTCCACAATAAGCGCCACCGGGATTTCCGAATCATCCCTGATGTAAGGAGGTGTCATTTTATGGAACTGTCCCCCAAAACAATACAAATTAAGGATGGCACCAAAATCGTGATTCGTCCGCTCTCGAAGCAGGATGGTCCCGCACTGCTGAAGTTTTTTAACGCCGTGCCGGAGGATGACCGTCTTTTTTTGAAGGATGATGTTACGAAAAAAGAGGTCATCGACCGATGGATCACGGAGCTCGATTTCCAAAAAGTCTTACCGATGATTGCCGAAAAAGACGCCGCTATCCTTGGAGATGCCACACTTCACTTTAATAGATACAGATGGCAGCTGCATATGGCCGAGATTCGATGCGTAGTCGACAGAAAATACCAACAGAAAGGCATAGCAACCGCCTTGATGAGAGAACTCGTATCCGCAGCCCAAGCAAGGGATGTGAGTAAGATCAGGGCGAATATGATGGACATCCAGAAATCGGCTCAGAGTGCTTTTCAAAGACTTGGGTTTAAAAAAGAAGCGGAGCTGAAGGAATTCCTTATAGATAAAGACGGGAAAAAGCATAACCTGATTCTCATGGTTAATGATGTCTCTGAAATGTGGAAAAAAATGGAGGATCTGCTCTTTTTTCACGACATAAAAACCATGGATTGATTTGGCGTATTGATGCGCCCGTAGGCTGCAATCCTGATCGACTATCCTGGTACAATGTGCGGGTTAAATATCGATCATGGAATGGGGCCTGCCCAGGAAAAATCCCTGGCCATAATCGATTCCTATCGATCGAAGTGCGTTTAATTGATCGACATTTTCTATTCCCTCTGCGATCAACTTTGCGCCGAAACTGCGCCCGAGTACTACAATAGCCTTCAACATCTCCTGGCTGATTTTGCTCCTTGAAACGGCACGAACAAGAGACTTATCAAGCTTTAAATAGGCGGGTTTGAGTTTGCTGATGATTTGCAGCCCTGAATATCCGGAGCCTACGTCGTCCACCGCCAGAGTCATTCCCATGTTTGTATAATAGGTCATTGCATCCTCGAACAAGCTCAGATTGTCGATTGCCAATCTTTCAGTGACTTCAATGACGATTCGATTGGGAGTGATTCTGGAATGTTTCAAAGAATCTACAAGGTTATGTTTCTGAAATTCGGGATCATGCATGATGGTTGGAAGTGTATTGATAAAAATTTTGGTGTTTTCGGGAAGGCGATTGGCTAAAAGCAAAGCTCTTTTGCGGCATATTCTGTCGAGTTCTACCTGTAAATTATGCCTGATTGCGGTATCGAACAGTAAGTCCGCAGTCGGAAAGGAGGTTCCCAAACCTCCGCGTGACAGAGCTTCATACCCTATGGGCGTTCCGTCTTTTATGTCCAGAATAGGTTGATACACCGTGTTGATATTTTCCTGAAGAATAAGCTCCTTCAATTGCTGCATACTTTCCATATCATCTACACTTTCCTGAAACTTGGCTTGATGGCGGGCTTCACGGATTGTGCGCAGAATAATGTGGTGGGGATCTAAAATCGAATTGTTGATGCCCAGGGCATAGCCAATTGAAATTTCAGGCTGATGCTTCAGATATGGTAAAGAAGTTCGTAACAATTTGGGTATCAGATGCTCGATAAGAGTCAGGCGTAAAGTTTTGAGTTGCTCAAAGGAATCACACGATTCCTTGTGTCGGGGGCTCAGAAAGATCAGTAGGTTCACTCCTTCGGGTCCTTCCAGCGTCAGGATATCTCTTTTGCGATATTCTTTTCCGGACTGCTCTAAGAGCAGAGTAAATAACTGTTGGTGTATTGATCTGTACGTGTGAATGCCGTACTGTTCTTCGATAGCGTTGAACGGAGTGACATCGAGAAGAATTAACGCAAGGCTGCCGTTTTGGGTTAAGCTTTCTACGAGCGAGGGAATGTGTTCATGATATTGATGAATGGGGTCGGACAAAATATGCTTTTCACTTAACACGCTACCACGACCCTTGTGAAATGAACATGCGCATAGAAAAATATATACAGCTCTTTTTATGAAGAATGTTCAATGAAGTATCTCTTAAGAATTTCGCCCCGAATTGATTGCTGTTTCAAATTTCAATGCTGACTCTTAGCTCATCTGCTTCCAATACTATGGGAATTAATAAAATCGATAGGCTGGATGGGATATATATTGTCCCCATTGTACTTAGGCGGTCGTTGACAACAGAATTTCATTTTCGTCATTGGCCTTGGCTATAAATAATGAATCATGTAAATGACTGAATCCCGTTTTTTAAATGGATGAATGCCTGCCTGCATACGGGTGGATAATTCAAGACTGAAAGTCCTGGCAGCTATGTCCTGCCGGTCATCGGTTCATTTCTATCGCATAAGCAAATAATCGTTCAAGATATATCGGCTTTCACTTTTGGAGGGGATGCTATGAAACGGCTTTTCATCGCTGTCACGCTGATCACAATCTCGCTTGCATGCACGGGCGGTACTCCCAAGGTGCTGCTTTTCATGCGCAGCGGATCCGCTGATCTGGAGTATATGCTGAAGAAGGAGGTTATGGTTATGACAGATACGCTGGAAAAATCAGGCGTTAAGGTGGTTGTTGCCACTCTTGACGGTTCCGATTTTTCTGCGGAATCGGTGACAGTACAGGCGGATATCAAACTGGCAGAGGCGAAGGTGGACGATTATGCCGGATTCATCCTGCCCTGCATGATGGTGGCATCCTATCCTGAACCGGAAATATCCC
>JARRLM010000292.1:0-5315 GCA_037386985.1 Acidobacteriota bacterium
CGCTTTTTTTACCGCCGTTCCCCGTTGCCCCCCCTAACGATAATTCCTGTAATTGAAATCCAAATCTCAGAACTCAGAACTCAGAACTCAGAACTCAGAACTCAGAACTTAGAACTCAGAACTCAGAACTCAGAACAATATTTATTGATTTCTTGACGAAACAGGGTCACTGCTGCGAAAGTACTTTAATTTTGTACAGATGGAATTATACGATCGGGATGAACTGCCTGTGCCGGATGGTGCTTTTGGGAGACTGAAATGGCGTTGACACCGCTTGAGCAAGTGAGGAATGTCGGAATTATCGCTCATATTGATGCTGGAAAAACAACTGCAACAGAACGGTTTCTGTTCTATTCCGGGCGCACCCACAAAATCGGGGAGGTCCATGACGGCCAGGCCGTGATGGATTTCCGGATCGATGAACGCGAGCGCGGGATTACCATATCGGCAGCAGCTACGACCTTTTCCTGGAACAACCATATGGTCAATCTGATTGATACGCCCGGTCATGTGGATTTTACCGCTGAGGTGGAACGAAGCCTTCGTGTACTTGACGGAGCTGTGGTCATTTTTTCGGGAGTTGAAGGGGTGGAGCCTCAGAGCGAAACTGTCTGGAGACAGGCCGACAGATATCAGATTCCACGACTTGCCTTTATCAATAAACTGGATCGGGCCGGAGCCGATCATAATCGCGTTCTTGAGCAAGTTCAATCCCGTCTTGGGGCGAATGCCGCCTTTATTAATTTACCATTCGGCAGCGAAAGCTCCCTTCAAGGAATCATCGACCTTACCGATATGCGTCTGATGGTTTTCGATGCTTCCACACGAGGACAGGAGCTTCAACATCTGGAAATTCCCGGTGAGTATATCGAACCGGCCCGGGAAGCACGGGATCGCCTTGTTGAATGCGCTGCAAATAGTGTTGAGTGGCTGGCGGATCGCTACCTTGCCGGAGAGCCGGTTGATGGAACGGAACTCAGGCACGCCGTACGTGAAGCGACTTTAATAGGAAATATGATTCCGGTTATGTGCGGTGCAGCGCTGCGCGATCTTGGAGTGCAACCCGTACTGGATGGAATCTGCAATTACCTTCCCTCTCCTCTGGACTGCCCCCCTGCCCGGGGTACGGATGCAGAAACCGGCGAACCGGTCGAAAGGCCATTAACCCTCGATGCACCCTTTTCCGCACTGGTGTTTAAGGTAGTGGCCACTTCCAGTACAGATTTTCACTGGCTGCGGGTGTATTCCGGGAGCCTGAGTACGGAAGAAAGGTGTTACCATCCCCGTTCAGGGAACCGTCTTCGCCTCAGACGAATACTGCGTCTGCACGCAGACCGAGCCGAACCCGTGAAGCAGGCTCGATGCGGTGACATTGTGGCAGTGCACGGTCTAAAGGATATCGTGACAGGGGATACTTTTTGCGACCCGGAGCATCCAATTACGTTTGAACCGATTCATTTTCCCCAGAAGAGACGCAGACTTCGGCTGATCGGGATCGAGTCTATGAAATCGTGAATCGTCTTTTGCGAGAGGATCCCACGTTAAACCTCGGAAAGGATGAGGAGACCGGTCAAATGATTCTTTCCGGTATGGGGGAACTGCACCTGGAAGTGACCCGAAATCGTATGCAGCGGGAATTCAATGTGGATGCCTTTTTCGGGCGGCCCCGGGTTTCCTATCGGGAGACGGTCACATCGAGCGGAAAGAGCGTAGGGGAGTTTGAAAAGCGAATCAATGACGTATTTGTTAACGGGCGGGCGAAACTGGAAGTTCTGCCCAGACCTCGGCCTGAGGGTGACAGAAGCATGCCGCCCGTAGAAGTCGACATTTCTGCAGTATTGAAGATTCTGCCGTCCTCTTTACAGCGCGAAGCCCGGGACATATTAATTAGCGGTTGCAGTTCCGGAGGGTCTCACGGGTATCCTGTCGTCGATCTTAAAGTTATTGTTCTTGATTTCCGTCACAACGACCCGCCCGATATTGCCGTGCCTTTGCTCGGCGCGCTTACTCTTGCATTGCGCGATGCGCTGGCGCAGGCTCAGACGATCGTAATCGAACCGGTAATGAGCCTTGAGGTACGCGCGCCTGAAGACAGTCTCGGCGCTGTTATGAAGGATCTTGGTGCAAGAAGGGTGGAAATTCGTGAAACGGATATACTGGAAAGTTTTGCCGTCGTACACGGCATGGCGCCTCTGGCCGAAATGTTCGGATATTCCACCAATTTGCGGTCCATTACCCAGGGAAGGGGCAGCTTTTCAATGGAACTGTTCGATTACCAGCCTGCGAAATCATGGTCGTAAAGCCGCTGCTAAAAAGTTGACAGTCAAGGTCAGTATTCAGATGTGTTATGCAATTTTCATGGCAGCTTCATCCTCCGCTGTTCCGGCCGTCGATATGCCGTATTCTGCTGTCGGAAGGTCGGAAAATCGGTCAGGATAGGTGGATCGGTGTGTAGGAGGCTGCCTCATGACGACACCTTCATTGCGAATCCTGCGCTGTTCTCTGGAAGCTAAAATGCGCACGACGATGGAGCGCATCCATTCAGACATAGACATGGGACCGAAGGCTCGATTATAAAGTTCTATAACTTCACGAGATTTTGCGGCGGCTTTTGCGTTGGGGGAATATTTCAAAGTGGTTTTCAACACGGGCCGGAAACGCAGCGCATAACGCCGCATACAATCCAATCTTAATTGCATAAATGCATCGGGAGTAGCTCCATGGTCCGGGACATAGCGTAGAGTTGCAGGATCCCAAGTCAATCCCATCCTTTCTCGTTCAGCCATTTCGGCTTTTACCCGTAAATACCCCTTAATGGCTGTTTTCGCTATATTCAACACTGCCGGGCCATGCGTATGATACTTCTTTATGAAAGCATTACGCAGGTAGCGTGAAGTTTCGGGTAAAGTGAAGTGGGGATGACGAAACCAAATCTCATCCTGTGCATGTTTCCGTGGATAGGGAATGTCGGGGATAATTTTACCTGCAGCCTCATACTCCTGATACAGCCGGGTCCCCGGAGACGGCCCCAGCCCCATGAACTGGAGCAAATTGGAACCCAGTCCAATGGCCCAATCGATGTCGTCATGAATCGTAACTTTATCGTGATGTTCCAGAAAGAGTATGGAAGATGCCAGTACCGTAATGCCGTGATCCTGAAGATCGGCTATCAAACGGTGGAGGTCGACCCCTTTCGTTTTGTCGAACAAGTTTGCCTTGGATTCCACTCCGATCCAAAGGAAATTTACGCCCAAACGCAGCAGGAAGTCTGTTCCCAAATTCATAACAGCTTCTGCAGAAGAAAAAGTGCTGAAACTGTAGGCTTTCCTCTGTGCCTCCATTTGTCTGAGCAGTTCGCGGGCACGTAGCGGATTTTTGCAGAAGTTTTCATCCATGAGCGTGAAGTCATCGACGCCCATTTTCTCTTCGGAGTTCCGGCAAACTTCAAAAATCTCCCGGCCGGTGTGCAGAAAAGGCGTATATTGCCGGTCAAATTTGTGAGAGGTGGCGCAGAAACGGCAAGAATTCTGGCAACCAACCCCCGGAATGATAATGCCGGATTTGCCCGGGATGGAAGCGCCATAAATGAAGGCATTGATGGATGCAGGCACCACCGGATGAATAATAGGCTGGTTAGGATCCTCACCATAATAGCGCCGCAGCCAGGAAACTCCTTCGCCGTGACAGACTTCATCGTAATCGACAAGCTCTTGAAGCTCCGGGATAGACGTGCCGTGTCCTCCAATCAGAATTTTGGTGCCTGGGCATCGGTTTCGAATGTACCGAGCCATGCTCCCTGCTTTGAGCACATTCGGCATGATGAAGGAGATACCTACATGTGTATACTTCCCGGAATTGATTTCCCGGGTGAATTCTCTCCAGGTTGGGAAATCCAAGACCGTGACAGGAACTCGAACGTTTTCCGCCAGCAGATACAGAGCAAAGCTGGGATTACTGCAACGGGGCGAATGGACCCCCTGTTCCCGTGTAACCTGGTTGTTTAAAAGCTCCATCGTACACAGGGGTTCCGTCATTTCATCCTTGATCCCGAAAGGTTTGACAACACCACATAGGAGTAATCTGGTCATATAGCGATCCTTAATGAAAATTCTTCTGGGTGACTTTTTCTGACAGGCGAGGAAATACGACGTGTGTGAGAGGTAAATTCCAGGACTGTTCAATCAGTCAGGAACCCGACTTTCTACAAAATCATGTGGAAAGGCGGGATAAATCCCCGCGAAACGGTACTTTAATTCTCTTTGGTTGTAAAGCGAATCTTTTCAATATTTAGGAGAGATAGTAGGGAAACTGCCCCATCTCAGCAGGGATAAATCAATTTCTCGCCTGCGCAGAGAATAGTCAGAAGCCTCTACCTCCGGGTACTTTCATCGTGTGGAGAAATCAGCGTGCGAAATAGATGACAGCCAGGGTAATCCCTATTGAAACGACCGTCCATCGCAGGGTGTCGGGTTTGATGTGGCCCGCCAGGCGGCCTCCCAGTGTGCCTCCGACCAGGGCTCCCATGGCCATTACAAGGGCAATTGTCCAGACAACCTTGCCAGAGAAGATGAAGAGGACGGCGGCGGCGCCGTTGGCCCCGAATGCTACAGCCTGTTTTATCGCGTTTAAACGGGTGAGGTTATCGTTGATTAAAAATCCCAGCAGGGCGAGAACAACGACGCTCATGGCTACGCCGAAATAGCCTCCATAGATCGCAGCCAGGCCGACCAGGACAACCGCCCAGGTTTCGGAGCCGGTCGAGGATCCCGGCTTAACGGAACGGCGCATCAGCCACGCCCGAATGAATCCCTGAACCGCAAGCAGGCATGACGCGGACAATATCAGAAAGGGTACCAGCTCCATGAAGATCCGTTCGCCTGTGCGCAGAAGCAGGATACTGCCTGCCACTCCCCCCAATGCGCTTACGCCGAGGAATGTCCAGAAGCGCCGTCTCTGCCCTCGCAGATCTTTGAGTTGCGCCAGGATTCCCCCGATAAATCCCGGGCAAAGGGCCACGGTGTTCGTCACATTCGCCGTAATCGGCGGAACGCCAAGAGCCAGCAGTGTCGGGAAGGTAATCAGTGTGCCGCCTCCTGCCAGCGCGTTGATGGCTCCCGCGGCGACGGCGGCGAATCCTACCAGTAGATAATCCAGTCCGTTCAATATTTATCCTTTTCTGTTCATGTCGAACGCTTTCTCCGGGCAAGACAAAAGCATAAGGGGAACTCCTTTTAAAGTCTTTTAATTTTTCCTTGCAGGCGGAAGATAACCAGACTAATCCGGTGAGAAATCCCTCGGTCCTCCCGGGGAGGGAG
>JARRLM010000293.1:0-7452 GCA_037386985.1 Acidobacteriota bacterium
CTGTGCCGTTGAGAGTGAAGAACAGATAGAGAACAGTGCTGAATTTGCGGCCAGCTGCGGTGCGCAGATTCTTCGGGGAGGCGCCTTCAAGCCGCGTTCTTCTCCCTATTCCTATCAGGGCCTTGGGGTTGAAGGATTGAAGCTGCTTCGGAAGGCCGCGGATCGTCACGGTATGGCCGTTGTTACGGAAGTCATGACGATCGATCAGATTGATACTGTATCCCAGTACGCCGATCTTCTGCAGGTGGGGGCACGCAATATGCAGAATTATCCTCTTTTAACCGCACTCGGGCATGCGGATAAACCTGTGTTTCTGAAGCGGGGAATGTCGGCGACCATCCAGGAATGGCTGATGAGTGCCGAGTATATCCTCACAGAGGGGAACCCTGATGTTATTCTTTGTGAACGTGGAATAAGGACCTTTGAAACGGCGACACGAAACACCCTGGATCTGTCGGCCGTTCCCGTGATCAGACATCTGTCCCATCTTCCTGTTCTTGTGGATCCCAGCCATGGCGTAGGTAACAGGCGATTTGTTTCATCTATGGCAAGAGCTGCTGTAGCCGCCGGTGCAGACGGCATTATGATTGAGATCCATCCCTGTCCCGAAAAAGCAATGTCGGATGGACCGCAGTCGCTGAATTTTGAAGAATTCAGCCTGCTAATGAACCGTTGCCGGATTATTGCAACAACTATCGGCCGGCGTCTTGGGACGAAGTAGCAAAAAAAGAGGTTTCCCGTTTACGGGTTTCCCGTTCCCCGTTGAAGACAAAAAGGGGAACGGGTAACCCGGAGGTGATTTTATGAATATCACAATCATCGGATGCGGCTTGATAGGCGGATCGATTGCCCTGGCCCTTAAGCGGCGAAGGTGCGGCTATAGAATCACCTGTATCGATCTGCCCGATCGTATGCCTGCCATTCAGGATGCCGGCGTTGCCGACCGGGTTGCATCATTGGAGGATCTGGAAACTCTTCTGCCTGACAGCTCGATTGTTATTCTTGCCACACCGGTGCAGATGATACTGGACACAATCGATTCGATCCGACCGTTTTTAAAAGAAAATACTATTGTTACGGATGTCGGAAGTACAAAAAAACTCATCATGGAGAAAGCCCGAACACTGCTCCCTGCGGGGGTACATTTCATCGGCGGACATCCCATGGCGGGATCGGAACGGTCCGGAGTTGAAGCTTCGGATCCGCTTCTTTTTAACGATCGGGTTTATGTGCTTTGTCCCTATCCGGATACGCCTTCGGATGCATTGCTTGTATTAATGGATCTTGTCGATAAACTCAATGCCCAGCCGGTGACTATCGACCCCCAAGAGCATGACCGTATCATGGCAATGATCAGCCATCTGCCTCATATCATCGCCGTAGCGCTGATGAATGCAGCGATGGCTGGCGATGCAGAGCATGCCATGCTGGATAAGATGGCGGGACGGGGATTTCTCGATATGACCCGTCTCTCGGCATCAGATTACGGGATCTGGCAGGGGATTCTGGAAACCAACAGTGAGGCAATTGCGAAAGCGCTCTCCCGGTTCACAGAAAGCCTCTCTTTTGTGAGCAATTCCATTTCGAAGGATGAACTGACGCTCTGCTGGGAACGGGCCGGCAGGCGTCGACGGAATATGGGTCCGGAAAGCCTGCCCCGGCCTCGGAAGCAGGATCTCCGCAGCATGATCGATCAATATGACAGGCAGATCCTTTCGGCTCTGGCAAACCGCATTGAGGCGGCACGCCGGATAGGGAAAATCAAGACGAACCAGTCCTCTCCAGTCACGGACCCGGATCGGGAAAAACGCATGTTGCATCAACGAAATGAATGGGGAATATCCTTGGGCCTGCCCGACGAATTAATCAACGAACTTTTCGCGGTGATCCTGAAGCACAGCACGAAAATTCAATCAGAGAAACGTTAATTCATTGCTAATTAAAAAGGATGAACATCAACTTGTCCGCCGAAGCCCGTAGGGCGTAGGCGGAACCCCGGCCGAATCTTCGATTCGGCTAGGGGCGAAGGTGGCAGGTTCGCCCCACAAGTTGTTATGTAAGCAACAAATTAGCATATTGATAAACAAGTACCATTTTTACTCACCGTCAACTATCAACTGTTAACTATTAACCTAGAACTCAGAACTCAGAACTTAGAACCATAGATGAGTTGGGCGAACACAGGGTTCGCCCCTACCGATTACGTTTACATGTTTTTAAGGCGCTTTATTTAAAAGCGGAAAGTGTAGTTCAGTTTCAAGCGAAAGCGGGTCTGCGCGGACTCGAACCGGTTGAATTCGTTCTCCTGCCAGTTGTGGTTCAGCACGACAAAGAATTCATTACCCGGTTGCATTATCCACCGCAATCGGCTCTGGAGGCCGATGTTACGGCTGTCCGTGTCGTACTGCACAAAGTTTGCCAGCGTTATAAACGGGGTAAAGGAATAGTCAAGCCGGTACATGATGAGGCTGGTATTGAAGTCTCCTTCCGGCAAACGGATCCAGTTCCGGTTCAAATTAAACGATGTGGTGAGATGGCGGTCTTTTCTCCAGGTAATTTCTGCATCAACCCAGTGGCGCGTGCCGGAATAGAAGGATCCGGTTCCCGACATAGTCCGCAGTGAAAACGGTCTGGTCTGGGAGGTCATAAAGACGAATGTATGGACGCCGAACGTATAGGTGCCTGCAGGAAGCGTAATCCCGTTTCTGTAATTGATTGTCCAGGGCTCGAAAAGCTGCTCCTCGTTTCGAGCATAGTCGTAACCGATCAAATCTCCGCTTTCCAGTTTCATCCGTAGGGGGAAGATTTTCAGCTCTTTCGATTCCCAGGCCTGTTGCGCAATATTGAAATAGTCCTGATAGGAAACCTGGAAGTCGATCTGGCGTATACCCCAGGCCCCGATACGGGGTGAAACTTCGGCCGTAACCGAGGCGATCCTGACTCCCGTACGCGGAACAAAACCGAGGGCGGGATTGTAGTTTTCGCCGATGTTGATCCACTTGTATTCCAGTTGCATGAAATCATTCGGATACGCGATGATTCCGCCGTATGCGTTGTTTTTAGCGTCCACATCGGTTGTGAAAGTTCTGGATCCAAACAACATTAAGCTTAAATTTTTATTTCTGTTCAGAAAATTCGAAGTTGCCAGCTTGAAATCGATTCCGGCCGTTTGGTTGCTTGTCATGCCGGTAGGATCTCCGTTTGTAAACATGGCTCCGATGTAGGATTGGCTCAAAAAGTTTCCTTTCACACGTCCGACGGAAAGATTTTTGCTCGCAATACCGTAGCCATCGGGATTGTCGGTGGCGTCGAGCCTGCCGGTCTGCACATCCATCAGTCCGATATCGAACCTTCCGATTTTCCCCGTGATTTTCTGGCCAACCCGAATCGGGACTTCATTCCCACTGACCAACCCGATACGCCGGGAGAAGAAGGGTATAAGGTCCCCGCCCATATTCATGCCGGGAGGGCCTTCCTGCCCCCCCGATTTTGCAAAATCGAAGATACCGGCATCTTCCAGAAAGAAGGAGCGCTTTTCAGGGAAGAATAGCGGAAATCGGGTCAGGTTGACCTGGCGGGTATCGACTTCGGTTTCCGCAAAGTCAGTATTGACGGTTGTACTGGAGACCAGGTTTGAGGTGATGCGATAGAAGATGTCGAAACCGCCGTCGTAGTCTCCCTCGTAAAGATCATCTTGGTAGATATCCCGGGTAAAGCCTGCAATCCCGTACGGTTTGATGTCGAGCCCTACACCCTGGGAAGGATTTTTGATCCCCGTAATAATACCTGCCCGCTCCACATGGTGTATTTGTGCGTCGAGCGAGGGAGATGCCCACCTGGACGTTTCTCTTTTACGTGTAAGGAATCGGGAAATATTGAATCCCCACTCGGAGATAACGGGATCTCGAATTCCGCCGACCATCCATTCCCTTCGCTGTGGGTCTTGACATTCCAGATGCCGTCCCAATCCATGGATGCTTCCTGGTTTTCCGTTATCCGTCCGTCCACTAATGCACCTGCCGCGTTTGTAGCAAAATAGTAGGCATTCCGGTGATCGTGGTATGTGTCAAGAACGATTTCAATCAGGTCGGCGAACCCATGATTGAAGTCCATCAACATGGCATCCCGGCTCATATCCGTCGCGACAATCTGTTCCGGCCTGCTGTCGTCGCACTGGACGGCTATATACAGGGCATCCTTGTTATAGGCGAGCCATATCCTGGTATTTTCAGACGGGAGTTCCCCCGGATACGGTTCTACCTGGACGAGATTGTAGATGCTGGGAGACTCCTGCCATGCAGGATCGTCCAGTATCCCATCGATCTTTATATCCCCTGCAAGATCCCGTACAACAGCCACCTTTTGTTCTTGTGCCGCAAGTGGAATCAAGGCAATTGAAAAGAGAATGACCGGTAAAAGTATCGGTCGCAGCATCCGGGCGAAGTGACGGAATAATTTCTTTTCCATTTCGGCGAACAAACTCCTGGATCTGGATACATGGGATTTATAAAGACAACGAATCGGCGCCCTATAAATCCACATGGGGTTTATGACCAAAGGATCCGGGAAAATGCATGCTCTTGGATTCAAGATCCAGAGTTGAAATTCCCGGATTCAAGGCCTAAAGATTGAATAAGCGAATATTAAAATCCCTTCGGTGGGACCGTTTGTCTGAAACAGGGCAGGTCTCAGGCAGGCCATTCACTTATTCGATCCATATGGTGTACAGGAAATTCAATTAAGGTATAGAGAATTGCGCACTCCTGCTCCCATTTAGCGCGAACATCAAATTGTAATACGAATATTTCAAGAAACGCTACACCTCTTGTTGGAAAAATAATGAAAAATATCGGCGTTGATGAGGTCTGGTCGGTGTCGGAGAGGAACCGATGTAATCGGCAGGGGCGTTGTGAATAATGCGTGCTGGCCTGTATGCCTCCGGCGGAAAAGGGTTTATAATTGAGACATTCCACTTTTTTGTAGTGAATTCTCTTGAGGTATAAGGACTTCAGAGAATATTGTAAGAATAGTACCTGTCGGTTGATTGCCGGCATTCGGGATGTGAATCCCGGAATATCTTCTTCAGGTAAAATTCCTGATAAGTGAATTCGGGCAGGAGGACGTGTTATGGAAAAGCGTATTTTAGGCCGGGATGTGCAGGTGTCTGCTTTAGGTCTGGGCTGTATGGGCATGTCCGAGTTCTATGGTTCCGCCGATGATACCGAGTCCATAACGACCATTCATCGAGCCATTGATCTTGGAATGGACTTTCTTGATACGGCCGATATCTATGGCCTTGGGCGCAATGAAGAACTCGTCGGCCGCGCCATCGGCGACAGACGCGACAGGGTTTTTCTGGCTACAAAATTCGGCAACGTTCGCAATTCCAGCGGGGAGTTTTTGGGCGCCAACGGGCGCCCCGAATACGTGCGGGAATCCTGTGACGCGAGTCTGAAAAGGTTGGGGATTGAAACCATAGACCTTTACTACCAGCACAGGGTGGATCCGGATACGCCGATTGAGGAAACTGTCGGCGCTATGGCCGAACTCGTCCTGTCGGGGAAGGTGCGTTACCTGGGATTGTCCGAAGCATCTCCTGCCACACTCCGCCGTGCATGTGCGGTTCATCCCATCCTAGCGCTTCAGACGGAGTATTCGCTCTGGAGCCGCGGTCCGGAAATAGGTATCCTGAATGCCTGCAAGGAGCTTCATGTCGGATTTGTAGCCTACAGCCCATTGGGACGGGGTTTCCTGACAGGGCGTTTTAAAACAAGAGATGATTTTTCCGCGGACGACTGGCGCATACGCCACCCGAGGTTCATGGGAGAGAACTTCCATCGCAACCTGATCCTTGTCGAGGCTGTCCATTATATGGCAGAGGAAAAGGGCTGCACGCCGGCGCAGCTTGCCCTGGCATGGGTTCTGGTACAGCGCAGAGATATTGTGCCGATACCGGGTACGACTAAAATCCGGCACCTGGAAGAAAATCTTGAAGCGCTTCAAATCCACTTTACCCCCACGGAATTACGCCGTCTCGAAGAAGCCTTCCCTCTGGGGGCGGCCTCAGGCGAGCGTTACAACGAGCAGGGGATGAAGACGGTCAATATCTAATATCGGTTCAGGGTTCAGGGTTCAAGGTTACTGATTTTTCTTGATTCCTCCAAGAGGACTCATCAGCCGGTCGATGCATAGTACAGCCGATATTTAGTGACGTGTCCCGTTTCCCGTTCCCCGTTTCCCGTTCATGTTCGCTGATGCAGCGGCAGATCCGTTGCCGGAATTGCCTGTGCCGCCGAAACTCCTCAGCAGGGCAGCGACTGTTCCGAGAGGCAGGAAAAATGTTCCGGGAATAGCACAGTAGATTCCGGCAAAGATGCCCAGAACCGCTCTTTTTACCCAGGAGAGGCCGATATACAATCCCAGAAATATTCCCAGGATACAGCCGACCGGGAATCCGAGGTACAGGCCAAGTGGGCCCCGAAGCAGAAAGTCCGCCAGGTCGATGATCACACCTGCCAGCAGTGCGCGCGTCCTGTCGGTGGAGGTGCCCTGAGTGTTCATATGGCAATTATTGTACTAGCGATTCCCGGATCAGGTAGGTCTTTTATTTTCATTTCCTGAATCCGCATGTCTCGCGGGTTTGCGGCCGTGATAGGATTCATAATGCATCCTGAGTACGGGCAGGCACTTCAGTCTTCCGTTGGGTCTTTGCGGCCCGCAGGATTGGAACAGGCTGTTGCCCGGGTTCTTTTAACTACTGATGCTGCAAAGGAGCCCCCCATCACCGGAGACAGAAAAGTAACCAAGGGAGTGAAGATCCTGCTCGGGGATCCGAAAAAGGCGATTATCCGGTTAGCCCTGCCGATGGTCGTGGCCATGTCGTTCCAGACACTCTACAACCTCGCGGACGCCATATGGGTTTCAGGTAAGGGGCCGGACTCGCTATCCGCCGTAGGTTTCACTTTCCCCTTTTTCTTTCTGGCCATGGCACTGGCGAACGGTATAGGCGTTGGAGGCGGATCGGCGATCTCCAGGCGGATCGGGGCAAACGACAGGATCGGCGCCGATAAGGTGGCGACGCACAGTATTGTCGCCAGCCTTCTCTGTGGCGGCGTTACATGCGTCGTTATGCTGATTCTGCTCCCCCGGGCGATGGAATTTATGGGAGCAGGAAGCGCGCTGCGGCTTTCGATCCATTACTCGAGAATTATTTTTTTAGGGATGCCCTTCCTTTTTTTCAACGCCAGCGCGGTTTCCGTACTCAGGAGCGAAGGGGATGCAAAACGTGCCATGGTGGCCATGGCTCTTGGAGGTGTGCTCAATATTATTCTCGATCCGATTTTTATCTACGGACTTGATTTGGGCGTGGTCGGGGCTGCGATCGCAACTATCCTGTCCATGTTTTTGACCACTCTTCTCACGCTCTACTGGCTGTTGATACAAAAGAAGACG
>JARRLM010000294.1:0-4780 GCA_037386985.1 Acidobacteriota bacterium
TTTGAGCTTTCGAAATAAGATTCCGGGTTCGGTGTATTGTGAAAGTATCTCTTCTATAGATTTCATATTCATTCAGCACATCAATTGAGGTTGCATACAAATACAACGCAGTTATTTTTTTGACATGAGCCTCTTCTCACTTTAGCATGAATCAATAAGAAGCGTGACGATTTCAAAGGAATGGCGATGTCAAAAAAAGAAAAAAAGAAAAGCGGCACTCCTCCACAAAAAGAAGGAATTGGCAGAATATCCCGAAGACAATTCGCAATCGGATCCATGTCCGTCATCGGCTCAGCTCCCGCCGCACTGTCGGGCATTGCAGCGGACGAACCCCCTTTCAAGCTCGAAATATCGGAATCGGTTCGTCAGCTTATGGTCGACCGACACATTCTGCCCAGTGACTTGACACAGGTCATCGAATATGCAGAAAAAACCGGGGATAAATTATATCAACAGGATAGCGATCTTTTTCTTGCAAAATTGAAAATGAACACCGTCTATTTTTACGCGGAATACTCGCCTGTTGAAGGTGGATATCGGATTCACAACACCTATTCACACCGGTTTACGCTTGAAGGAGGTATGTAATGGCTGACTGGTACTGCTACAAAGACAAAGTAGAAATGCTGGAGACCGATGTCAAGTTGTCCTATATGCAGCTTTCCCAGCGTATTCCGGGACTCAAATGTCCAGTCTGCGGTGAATGCTACCTTACGGAGAAAATCGTGGTGACCACCGTAAAGGAAGCAGAAGATTTGATTTTTGGGAAATAGGTACAACGCATGTCCAATTTTCCCGCCTTGACGCATAGCCTCTGCCCACACTGTCTATGCCGCATCGAAGCCCGTAGAATTTCCGAAAACGGTTCCATCTTCCTCGAAAAGAGCTGCCCCATTCACGGACATTTGAAGCAGGTGCTGCTGTGGAGAAACTCACCCATGCCTATTCAGAATGGAACAGGATAACCAACGGAAGGGCTGCGGTATCTGCCCCGAACATAACCAGGATACATGCACGGCAATTATTGAAGTTACTCATCAATGTAATATGCGTTGCCCCGTATGTTTTGCCGATTCCGGAACAAAACCGCTTGCCAACCCGTCGAAAGAAACGATTGCACGGATGCTTCAGATCCTGCTGGATCGCGGCGGTACGTACCCGGTTCAATTCAGTGGGGGCGAACCAACCCTGCGCGATGACCTCCCTGAGATTGTGGCGTTGGCCCGCAAGATGGGATTCAACCATTTACAGATAAACACCAACGGTATTCGACTGGCACAGGATGCGGACTATGGGCGTGCTTTAAGGGATGCAGGCGCCACGGTCGTATTTCTTCAATTTGACGGTCTCACAGATGATGTCCATGTCCGTATTCGCGGCGCCCGGTTACTGGAAATCAAACAAAGGGCCATTGAGCGATGCGCGGAGTTAAAGCTCGGCATTATACTCGTCCCTACTCTAGTCAGGGGTATCAACGACAGTCAGATAGGTTCTATCATTCATTTCGCCAAGAAATGGGTACCCTTTGTAAAAGGAGTGCACTTTCAACCCATGACCTATCTCGGCAGGTATCCTGAAGCGCCGCGTAACGATAGCCGGATCCTGATACCGGATATCCTGAATGCCATCGAGACACAGACACTGGGAGAATTAAGGGTGGACCATTTTGTCCCCCCTGGATGTGAAGAATTCCACTGCTCCTTTTCCGGACTCGCTGTGTTGGGAGAGGACGACAAACTTATTCCTACAACCCATTTTGACTTTGCCAAAAAAACCGAACAGTGCTGTAGAGTGGAACCTGCCCAACATTCAAGGGATTATGTCCGCAACCGATGGAAGTACAGTGAATCTGAGTTGACGGAGATCGGCTCGAATTTCCGGTCCGTGCCCGAATGTGGATGCAGGACTTCCCATGATAATTTATTTGAACGCGCACGCAGTCATTCCCTGTGCATTTCGGGTATGGCGTTCCAGGATGCATGGAGCATTGACCTGGAACGACTGCAACGCTGTTGCGTTCATGTAGTTACGCCCGATGGCAAGCTGATTCCCTTTTGTGCCTATTATATGACCTCGTCACAGCGGCAACGTTTGCATCCGGCTTACAGTGAGACGTAATGTGGCTGCGCTATATCTGGAATCCTGGCTGCACGAAATTATTGAAGACAATCTGAATGCGGACTCTGCCTTCCGTTGTTTTTTGGGCAAAGACCGGCTGCACCATGCAACACGTGCCGATGTGGAAGCCTACAGGGATTTTCAGTTACACAGGACACTCCAATACGCCTTTGAAAAAAGCAATTTCTACCGGGAACAGTTCGATAAGAACCGTTTAAAGCCTGCAGATATCAGCGGTTTCAAAGACCTGGTAAAATTTCCGTTCACGGAACCAGGGCACTTGGCTCAATTTCCCTATCGGTTTTTATGTACCTCTCAGTCGGATGTCGTCAGGCCCTGTATATTCGTAACCTCGGGAACAACAGGGCCACAGAAGCAGGTTTTCTGGACCCAGTATGATCTTGAGAATATTACCGACTTCATGGCGGCAGGAATCAGTTCGGTTGCAAACCGGGATGATACAATCCAAATCCTTCTGCTCGACGGCAGGCCCAACAGCCAGGCGGATCTTTTATGCCAGGGAGTGAAAAAGATGGGCGCTAACCCGGTTGTGACGGGGGAGCAGCCAGGGGCCCTGGAGCAGCTAAGAGTATTAGAGGATGTCCACAGCACTGTCGTATTCGGATACGCCAGCCAACTCTACAGGATTTCCAAAGAGCTGCAGCTCAAAAACAAACTGCAGTCAAAAGGAGTAAGGGTTCTTTTCCTTGCAGGAGAATATCTGCCCGCTGCAAGACGGCGGGAACTCGAAACCATCTGGAACTGCAGCGTATATACCCATTACGGACTCACGGAAATGGGCCTTGGAGTTGCCATAGAATGCAGCGCAAGAAGCGGTTACCATTTCAACGAAGCCGACCTTCTCCTGGAAATCATCGATCCCCGTACGGGAGAGCGGGTAGAACCCGGCGATGAAGGAGAACTGGTGTTTACGACATTAACCCGCGAAGCTATGCCGTTGATCCGCTACCGGACTCACGATATTTCACGTCTTCTTCCGGAAAACTGTCCATGCGGCGCAACCAGCATGCTTAAAATCGATGCAGTCAGAAAACGCCTCGAATCAATTGTCACTTTGGGAAACGGCGCGGAAATATACCCTGCGCTCTTTGACGACATGCTCTTTGATATTCCCGATGTTATCGATTACGAGGTAAGATTCCTGAGGCATGAGAAAAAAGATCGGCTGGACTTTAAAATCGAAATTGCCCGCGAACGCAGGAACATTCTTATGGAGATAGACAGGAAACTTCGCTCGTCATCGGTGATTGCAGAAAATACAGCTGACGGAAACATGAGCGCCCCTCAGGTGGAACTTGTTCCCATGGGTGCTCTTAAAGCGGCTGACCGCGCAAAAAAGATGATTGTCGAAATCAGATGAAATCTTATAAGAGAAGATATGCAACTAGATTCGTCATCGTGGATGGTCCGGCAACGTTGAATAACTAGGGAATCGCAGCGATGCTGCGGAGCAGAGTACTCTGTCGGTTCTGCATGCTGAATATGGGTTCTGCCCGGAATAGATATTTATGGAAAAAATTACTGATTGGAATGCGCTGTGGAGGGAGCTGGTCACGATTAAGGCCAAAAGCCGCACAACGAGCTCCGATAAGAAACAGGATACGGATCTCTGGTGCAAGAAAGCATCTGAATTCAAAGAAAGTGTAAAGCGCCGCTGGAAAAGGCCTGATTCCAGCCGTGACTTCATCCTTTCAAAGATGAATCCCGATTCGACTGTGCTGGATATCGGTGCCGGAACAGGAGCCTGGGCGGGATTGCTGGCTCCCCATGTCCGGCGGGTTACGGCAGTGGAGCCTTCTCCGTCCATGATTGCTGTGATGCGCGAAAGCCTGGACGAGGAAAACATCACCAATGTCGACATCATTCAAGGGGAGTGGCCTGATGTTTCTGTAAACGTACACGACTATTCACTATGCTCTCATGCCATGTACGGATATCCAGACCTGCCCGCATTTATCCGCCCAATGGAAAGATGTACCCGGAACACATGCTTTCTACTTCTTCGAGCCCCATCTCTAACAGGGGTCCGTTCGGAGGCGGCACAACACATATGGGGACAGCCTCTCGATAGCCCAAACTTTACAATTGCGTATAACATTCTCCTGCAGATGGAAATTTATGCCCATGTTCAGATGGAAAACACCGGATTATGGAAGCCCCGAACCAGCTCCAGCCTGGACGATGCACTTCGAAGCATGAAGCGTTTTTTAGGATTGAATGCATCTATTGAATACGACGAGTACCTGAAAGAACTGCTGCGACACAGACTCATATTAAAAAATGGCCTTTATGTCTGGCCGCGCGAAGTTCGTTCGGCCCTGGTCTACTGGCAGCCGGAGAAAGACAGAAGCCGATTGGGTTGAAAAATAAGGAGATCACGCCTGAATGCGGCGTCCGACAGACGGATCCTGTTTCCCTTTTCCTCTGATTTCGGCAACAAGAATACCGGCTAGAATAAGTATGCCTCCAACACACTCCCATGCGCCTAAACCCTGATCCAGGAACCAATAGGCGAATACCGTGGCGAATACGGGCTCCAGGGTGAAGATTAATGCAGTGTGGCTGGGGTTGGAATACTGCTGGGCCCATCCCTGAATAAAAAAGGCAACGGCCGTGGCTAGAACCCCCAAAATAAAAAGAT